>JBOHRM010000352.1:0-5584 GCA_050732715.1 Longimicrobiales bacterium | reverse complement strand
CGTATACAGAGCGCGCGACCCGGAGCTCGACCGGTTCGTCGCACTGAAGCTCCTGCCCCCGCATCTCAGCGCCGACGCGGAGGCGAGGGCGCGGCTGATGCGCGAGGCCAGGGCCGCGTCGGCGCTGGACCATCCGAGTGTCGCCGTGGTCCACGAGATCGGTTCGACGGAGCCCTGGCCGGACGATCCCGCGGGCGGCCGGCTCTTCATCGCGATGGCCTACTACGACGGCGAGACGCTCTCGGCCAGGATCGCGCGCGGCGCCCTGCCTGTCGTCGAGGCGCTCGACCACGCCATCCAGCTCACCGAAGGGCTGGCGGCCGCGCACGAGGCCGGGATCGTGCACCGCGACATTAAGCCGGCCAACCTGATCGTGACGGACCGGGGGCAGATCAAGATCCTAGACTTCGGCGTGGCCCGCAGCGACGGTGCCGCACTGACGCGTGAGGGCACAGCACTCGGCACGGTCGCTTACATGAGTCCGGAGCAGACGTTCGGCGGCATCGTCGACCATCGCACGGACCTGTGGTCGGCGGGCGTCGTGGTGTACGAGATGCTTGCGGGCGTCCGCCCGTTTCGCGGCGATGCCGATGAGGCGGTCGTCTACGGCATCCGCCATGACGACCCGACGCCGCTCGACGCGCTCCGGCCCGACGTGCCGCCGGATCTGGCCCGCGTGGTGGAACGTTGTCTGACGAAAGATCCCGCCGAGCGCTACCCGGGCGCCGCCGCATTGATCGCCGATCTCCGCGCCGTGCGTGATGGCCGCGCCGCGATCGAGCCACGGCCGTCGATCGCCGTGGTTCCATTTGCCAACATCAGCCCGGACCCGGAGAACGAATACTTCAGTGATGGGCTGACGGAGGAGGTGATCGCGGACCTGTCGCAGATCCGCGCGCTGAAGGTCATCTCGCGCACGTCGGCCATGCGGCTCAAGCACACGGACAAAGACGTGCGGGCGATCGCGCGCGAGCTGGGCGTGCGCTTCGTGCTCGAGGGCGGCGTGCGCAAGGCCGGCGAAACCGTGCGCATCACCGTGCGGCTCATCGACGCGCACCGTGACGTACACCTCTGGTCGCGCAAGCTCGATGGCACGATGGACGACGTCTTCGAGCTCCAGGAGCAGGTCGCGCGCGCGGTCGTCGAGGCTTTGCGCCTTCGGCTGTCACCGCGCGAGGCGGGCGTGCTGTCGGACCGGCCGATCCCCGACGTGCGAGCCTACGAGTGCTACCTCCGCGCACGCTACGAGGCCTGGCGCTTCTCGCGCGACGGGCTCGACCGCGCCAAGCGCTACATCGAGATCGCGCTCGCGATCGTCGGCGACAACGAGCTGCTCTACAGCACGCTCGGCCACATCACCGCGATGCACGTGGAGGCCGGGATCGATCCCGGTCCCGCGGCCGTCGAGCGCGTCGACCAGCTCGCCGAGAAGGTCTTCGTGCTGAACCCGGATTCTGCGCGCGGTCACCGGCTGACGGCGTTCGTCGCCTTCCAGCGCGGCGACCTGGGCCGTGCGATCCGCGCGGGCGAGCGGGGTCGCGCACTCGAGCCGGATGACCCCGATACCCTGCTCCTGCTCGGCTACGTCTATGCCCACGCCGGCCGCAACGCGGACGCGCGTAGACTGCTCGAGCGCGCCGTCGAGATCGATCCGCTCACGCCACTCACGCAGTGCATGCCGGGATTCGTCGCTATCCTGGAGGGTCGTTTCGAGGACGCGATTGCGCCCTACCGCCGGTGCTACGCGATGGACCCGGACAGCCCGTTCTCCGCGGGGTGCTATGGCTATGCGCTGGCGTACGCGCGCCGGCTCGACGAGGCCGCTGCTGTGCTGGATGACGCCGCGGCCCGCTTCCCGGCGACAGCATTCGGCGCTTGGTCCCGCTCACTCGCCCACGCATTGCGCGGCGAGTCGGACGACGCCGTGCGGGGCATCACGCCCGAGCTCGAGGCCGCCGCGCGCAACAGCGAGATGTTCGCGCGCTTCCTCGCCGGCTGCTACGCGCTCGCGGGCGAGAACGAACGGGCGTTGCACTGGCTCGAACGCGAAGTCGAGCTCGGCATGCTCAACCACGGGTTCCTCGCCGAGCACGACTGGTTCCTCGACGGCCTGAGAGGTGAACCGCGCTTCGAGGCGCTGCTGGAGCGGGTTCGGAAGGCGAGCGCCAGCCTTGCCGCCGCTGCGCCGTAGTCGTAGGAGTGATGTCATCGCAGTACGCGCTTGCTGGACCGCATCCCGCCTCACCGACGCCTGATCTGCCGATCGAGACGATGTGAAACAGCGCCGGCGCGTCACGGCGCAAGCAGCTCATCTAGTCAAGCCCACTGCGATGCGTCGGACCGGCGTTACTCGCTCACCCAAGAGGCGGCCGTTCGAGGCAGCCTCCCTTCCGGATCGATGACGCTCAACCGGGGCAGTCGTGAGGCGTGCCAGCGCCAGAGCGCCGCGCAGGTACCGCCGGGCGACATGTGTGATGGATAGATCACACCGTCAAAGCCGCGATTCAGTAGCTTACGGCTGAGCCGGTGCGTCGCTGGAGTCTTTCCGCGGTCGAGGTCGGCGCGCCAATCGCAGAAATGGATCTCGCGATCGAGCTGGAGTCTTGCCAGCTGCTCGTCGTCGGTCAGATTCGCGAGTGCCGCGCCCTCGAGCTCGAGTTGGATGATGGTCGCTGGATGCTGTACCAATCCCTGGTTGTATTCCGCCCACGCGGTCGAGAGCTCCCGCGCCGCGTAGATCGTGGGTCGGCCGACGGCATTCCAGCGGCCGCCGAAGACGGCAGCTCCGTGGCCCGAGAGTGGTTGGTGCGCCCACCGAGGCACGTACGCCCGCCATAGGGTCTGGACGGGCGCACGGTCAGGCATACACGCCTGAGCGCACCGCCTCTAGATACGCGAGAACCTTTTCGGCCTTGCCAGCAGCGACCAGGTCGTAGGGCGTCTTGCCCGCCCACCCGGGTATCGGCTGGTGCTTGAACCAGATCGCAGCACGTTGGTCGTCGCCCGCCATTTCGGACGCCATGTCCAGGATGCGCACCACCGGGCTCAGCGCGACGTCGACCGTTCTCGTGCTCCGTTTCGCGCCCAGCGTGTTGCGCGCGACCCTCACCAGCCGGGCCAGTTCATTCATCGTAACGCCCAGGGCTTCAGCAACCCGGCGCGCGGACAGGAATGGGGTCCCAGGATCTTGGAATCGGGCCGTACGCGGATCAAACGCAACCGTGGTCATGGGAGTCCTCCGTACACCGGGTTTCACATCAATGTAAATCTAGGCTCATCCTGTGCCCAAATCAAGACCAAATCGTCGCTGCCACAGGGGTCGGCGGGCATGCAGCCAACATCGCGTCCGGTGCGGGCTATACGTTCGCGGTTGTCGAGCGGCAGTCCGGAGACCTTGTCGGCCCCGTTGATATCGGTCGTGACAAAGACGACGTTGGTGCTTGCGAGATCGGGTACTGGATCGGCGCACGAGTGTTGTCGTCCCTGGGAGGTCAAGATGAACGTATTCCTGCGTCGCGTCCGTGGAATCGTGGGTATGGCGTTGACTTGGTCCGTGGGATGGGCCATTGCGGGGACAGTGCTCGCGTTGTTGAACAGGCACGTTGCCACCCGGACAGGAGTAGGCACCCCCGTGAGTGTCCTTACGCTTGCAGCTATATGGGGTGCTTTGGGGTTCGCAACTGGTGGCGTATTCGGTCTCATTCTGCGCTTCGCCGAATACCGGAAGGTCGTCGACTCTCTCGAGGGATTTCGCATGGCTGCGTGGGGCGCGGTCGCCGGCAGCGTTCTCCCGGCGGTCTACACGATCGCGACAGGCAATCCTGGTGCTGACATCGTGGTGGGAGCCGCTCTCGGCGCGGCCTCGGCGATCGGATCTCTGTGGATCGCGCGATCAGCTCCCCAAGGGAGTACCGAGTCCGTTCGAGCGTTCGAGATGCGGAGCTTTCCTATGCAGAAAGTCCATGCGGAACCGATGAAACCTCCGGCATCGGACCGATCGCCGAGAATCTAGTGGACCACTAGTTTCTTGTTCCCGCTTCGTCGCGTGGCTCTAGGTCAAAGCGACCCACGCCCGACCATGGCTACACGCATGTCGTGAAGGAACACCCGCGCGCTCTCGTCGGGGATACGACTACGCGGGTCGGCAAAATCGCGGACGAGAAAGCCGCCGATACATCTCGGCACGCTCACGCGCCGCCTCCGAGGAAACCACAACACCGGTTGTTATGCATCTTCCTTGAGCGCTTCGGTCGGCGCGATTCGAAGCGCGCGCCGGGCGGGCACGACGCAGGCGAGCATGCAAACGCCCATCATGAGGGCTGCGTACGCGACGAGCGAGGCGACGTGCCTCGCCGGCAGTGCGCCGCCGCGGCCGAGGAGCATGAGCCCGGCGACCAGGCCGGCGCCCACCATGACGCCGAGTCCGACCTGCGCGAGCGGCCGCCGGAAGATCGCGAGCGCAATGCGTCGCGGGTCGGCGCCGAGCGCGACACGGATGCCGATCTCGCGGGTGCGCCTCGAGACGGTGAACGACATCACGGCGTATACTCCGGCGAGCGAAAGCAGCAACGCCACCGCGGTCATTCCTGCGGCGAGCGAGTACCAGAACTCGTAGAACTTGATCTCGTCATTGGCGACCTCATCGAGCGGCATGAGCGCCTCGATGCGCAGCGCGTAGTCTGCCGCCATGGCGGCCGCGCGCAGCTGGGGCGCGAACGCGGCCGGGTCGCTCCTCACGTGCACGACCATGTAGACCGGATGCGTCCCGCTCGCCGGCAAAGGGTGATAAAAGCCTGCACGGCCGTAGCCGGACGTCGTGCCGAGGTCACGCACGACGCCGACGATCTCGTACCAGGGATCCGGATCGGGCCCGTCTCCGTGAGCACGTGCCGACTCGCCGGCGACGTATCGCAGCCGCCTGCCCACCGGGTTGGCGCCGCCCAGGACCCGGTCGACGAAAGGTTGGTTCACGATCACGACACGCGCATCGGTGTCGACATCACCGGAGTGGAAAGGTCGGCCCGAGAGGATCGGCGTGTTCAGCACCGCGAAGTAGTCCGGATCGATCGAGGCGGCGCTCACACGGTGTCCGCGGATCGAATCCCGGGGCATGACCGCACCCTCGTCCACCTCGATCTGGTTCCAGCCGTGGTAGGTGCGGGGCAGCACGCCGGCGAAGGTCAAATCGGTTACCGCAGGGTTGGCCAGCAGCTGTCGTTCCAGCTCCGACGTCACGGCAGCGAACCGTGCGAGGAACGCCGCTCGCGAGGTATCGCCTGTCGCGGCCGCCGCCGTTTCGCGATCCAGCTCCAACCGAACCGACAGGTACTCCTCGTCGGCGAATCCGAGCTCGTAGTCCCGGATCCGAACGATGCCGCCTCGCACGAAGAAAGAGACCGCCGGGAAGAGGACGGTGATGGCCACCTGCGTGACGATCACCGCGGTCCAGAGTCCTCCGAACCGGAGCCCTCCGCCCCCGGCCGTCGCCTGCCTGAGACGGGTGCCAACGCCTCGGGTGACCTTGAGCGCGGGCATCACGCCGGCGATCGCCGCGCCGAGCACGGTGAGGAGCACCGCGTAGAGC
>JBOHRM010000351.1:0-4206 GCA_050732715.1 Longimicrobiales bacterium | reverse complement strand
GCCTTGACGCGCACGCGCATGTCGGCATGGGCCAGCAACGCGGCGAGGTCGTCTTCGCTGTGGTCATCGAACGCGTCGGCCAGCAGCGCTTGCGTCTCGGCGCGCAGTTCGGACCCGGCCACGGCGGGATCATCCAGCTTCCACACGCGGCCGCTGCCGGTCGAGCCCCAGCCCTCGACCCAGTCGGCCAGGTAGAGCGCGCCGTCGGGGCCGAACTCGAGGCCCGTCGTCAGAACGCCGCTCAACAGCACCGTGTCTCGCGCGAGCGTGAAACCGGCGCCGCGCTCCTCGAGCTGGAACGCGTTCACCATCGACCGCACCGGCGTGCCGGTGAACGACGCGACCAGGAAATGGCCGCGCCACTCTTCGTTCAGCGCGGTGCCGGGGTTGTAGACCATACCCGTCGGACCCGCGTGGTACGCGGCGATCGGCGGCAACAGATAGGCGGCCTGGCCCGCGAAGCGGGGGCGGAACAGGCCTTCTTCCATCCAGACGTTGTAATCGTTGTTGTCGGCGTCCGTGTACTTGCCGATCTGCCAGTTCAGCCGCCAGCCGCTGTCGGAGCCTTCGACGATGTAGACCACGCGCTCGGTCTCGCCCTGATGATCGCCGTCGTTGTCGACGCTGATCACGTTGCCGTACTCGTCGAACACGAACTCGTGCGTGTTGCGCAGGCCGGTCGCGAAGACCTCGAAGCCGCTGCCGTCCAGCTCGGCGCGCAGGATCGCCCCCTTCGTTGGAGACGGCCAGCGCTCGCCCTCCGAGTCGACCACGGTGAAGCCGATGTCGCCGACGGACCACCAGATGCGGCCGTCCGGGCCGAGCGTGACGCCGGACATGCCGTGCCCGAAAAAGCCTGGGTGCACGCTGTACCCGTGGCTGAGCACCTGCATCGAATCGACCGCGCCGTCGCCCGACACGTCACGCAGGCGCCAGAGGTCGGGCGCCGCGGCGACGTAGATGTCGCCGTTGTGGACGGCGATGCCGCCGGCGACATCGCTGACCTCCGTGTTGAAGCCTTCGACCACGACCTCGGATACATCCGCGCGCCCGTCTCCCGAGGTGTCGCGGATGCGGTAGACGCGCTCGGTCGACACGGCCAGGTCGCGCCAGTCGTGCGAGCCGTCGCCGTTCAGGTCCTCCAGCCACTCGGCGTTGTCTGCGCTGCGCTCCGGGGCGAGCTCTCGATGGTAGAACGCGCGCATGTCCTCGACGGTCTCGAAAGAAAGCGCCGGCGTGGTCCACGTGGGATGGCCGCGGATGTCGAGCAGCATGCCGGAGCGGCTCGAGCCGGTCACGTAGACCGCGCCAGCATCGTCGACCGTCAACGCGATCGGGTCGGTCAGCAGCGGCTCCGGCGCCCAGAGCTCCAGCTCGAGCCCGCTCGCGAGCTCGACGTCGAGACTCGCACGTGCCTCGCCAGCGAGCCGTTCCGCCTCGGCCGCGTCTACCCGGAGCGTGTCGACGCCGACCGCGGGCTCGGCCGCCGCCGCGGACGGAGGATCACCCTGGCCCCCCGGTCCACACCCCGCGAACCCGCCCAAGACCATGACGAGCAGGAGGTTCCCCGTGATCCTCGGCGTGCTCGCCCGCGTGATTGCCACGATTCGCATGATCCCCGTCCTTTCGTCAATTCGATTTCAACTTCAACTTCGGACGGCGATCCCGTCAACATCGTTTGCGGCGAGCCCGTCATCGGCCCATCATCGCCGGAACCCCCGCACCACCGAATGACAACGGGTTGCGAGTTGGCGGGTTGCGGGTTGCGAGTTGCCCCGCCACCACCGTTTTCGGGATCGCGGGTGCCACGGCGGCGGCAAAGGGGAACTGAAATCAGACAGGTTTTATCGATGCGACGTGTGTTGAACGGCCTTCTCGGGCTCCTTCTCCTGTGCGCGCCCGCGCGTGTCACGGCTCAGTCGCCTCAAACGCCGCGGCCGCTCATGCCGATCGAGTTCCGGCACTCGGCCGAGTTTCGATGGCTGAGCAAAGAAGTCCTGGCCAGCCGGCCTCTCGATGACATGACCGATCCGGACCGTTGGCGTTTTCAGGGCACGGGCGAGCTCAGCTTCCCGTCCGAACCACGCCTCGGCGATCGGCGCGTGCTGCGTGTCGACATGACGATGTTTCGCGACGTGCCCGCGCCGACCCGGAACGGCCTCTCCTCCGTGAACCTGCGGCGTGTCTTCGCGGGCGAGGACTGGCGCGGGTACAATCGCCTGTCATTGTGGATCCGGCCGGACGTGTCGGGCTTTCCGATGCTGCCGCTCCAGATCGTGCTGCACAATGAAGGCGAGCAGGCGGTGCCGGACGCGTATTATCGCGAGGGCATCCACTACGTCACGCTGCGTAACGGCGTGTGGCAGCGCGTGGTCTGGGAGATCGAGCCGCTCGCGCGGGACCGCGTGACCGCGATCGAGATCGGGTACTGGGTCAACAAGATGCTCGGGGCGCCCGAGGATCGCGTCGCCTTCGAGATCGGCCGGCTCGAGCTCGAGCGTGTCGAGCCGGATCACTACGCGGGGTGGAACGTCGCGCCGGGGCGCATCGCGTTCAGCCACGCCGGCTATCTCACGGGCTCGTCGAAGAGCGCGCTGGCGAGCGATCTCGAGGCGCGGGAGTTCCACGTGGTCCGTGTCGATGACAGCGCTTTAGGCGACGTGGTCCTCAGCCGACCCGTGCGACGCGTCAGCACGCGGCTCGGCGAGTTCCAGGTCCTCGACTTCTCCGACGTGCGAGAGCCGGGGACCTACGTGATCCAGGCCGGAGATAGGCACACGCGGCCGTTCCGCATCGATGACGACGTCTGGCGTTCGACGATCTGGAGCGCGCTCAACTTCTTCTACGGCGAGCGGTGCGGCTTCGCCGTGCCCGGCTCACACGACGTCGACCATCTCGACTGGTTCGCGACGGTAGGTGACACGAGCCTCGTCATGAACGGCGGCTGGCACGATGCGGGTGACCTGTCGCAGGGCATGATCAACACCGGCGAGGCGACGTACGCGCTGTTCTCGGTCGCGGAGACGTTGGCCGAGCGCGGCGATGACCCCGAGCTCGTCGATCGGCTCATCGAGGAAGCCAAGTGGGGACTCGACTGGGTGTTGAAGGTCCGCTTCGATGGCGGCTACCGCGTCGGCTTCGCCGGTCACAACCTCTGGACGAACGGCGTGATCGGTGACGCCGACGACCGGTCACGCGAAGCACTGAACAACCCGAACGTCAACTACATCGCGGCTGCGGCGGGCGCGATCGCGCACCGCGTGCTGAAGGATCGCGAGCCCGAGCTGGCGGCGCGCAGCCTTCGCACCGCCGAGGAAGACTGGCGCTACGCGATCGAGGGGAACGAGGGCCCCGACACTTGGAGCACACCCGCATACGCGGCCACGCCCCTCGAGCTCGCCGGCATCGGCATCCTCGCCTCGCTCGAGCTGTTCGACGCGACCGGCGCCGAGCCGTATGCCGACAAGGCGATCGAGCAGGCGCGCGTCATCGTCGATTCCCAGCAGCAGAGCTTCGTCGGCTCCGACTATCCGCTCGCCGGATTCTTCTACACCGGCCCCGACAGGGACACGCTCTTTCATCAGTTCCATCGCGGCAACGACCAGGCGCCGATCGTGGCGCTCGCCCGGATGGTCGAGACGCTCCCGCACCACCCCGACTGGATCGAGTGGTACGCGGCCGTCACCCGATACGCCGAGTATCAGAAGGCAGGCGCGCGCACGACCGAGCCGTACGGCGTGCTGCCCGCATACGTCTATCGCGAGACCGGCCATCTGCGCGTGCCCGCGGAGGGCGGGCTGCACCAGGCCACGCGCGAGGCGTATCGCGCGCAAGTGCTCGAAGGCATGCCGCTTGGAGACGGCTACTACCTGCGCGCGTTCCCCGTCTGGTTCGCGCGCCGCGGCAACTACGGCGTCCTGCTCTCTCAGGCGAAGGCGCTGGCCGTCGCGGCGAGACTTCGCCGTGACTCCGCCGCGGCCGAGCTCGCCCAGAACCAGGCGCAATGGATCATCGGCCGAAATCCGTTCGTGCAGAGCACGATGTACGGCGTGGGGTACGACTGGGCGCAACAGTACAGCGTCTCATCCGGTGACTTCGTCGGCGCCCTCCCCGTCGGCATGCAGAGCCTCGGCATCACCGACCTGCCGTACTGGCCCGCCCAGAACATGTACGTCTACAAGGAAGTGTGGGTCCACTCGACCAGCC
>JBOHRM010000350.1:0-12537 GCA_050732715.1 Longimicrobiales bacterium | reverse complement strand
ATCCAAACGACTCAAGACACGATCCGGGGCAGGGTCACCGATGCCGAGACGGGCCAGCCGGTCGCGGACGTGGTGGTCGAAATATCCGGCGCGGGTGTCCAGACGGTCACGAATGCTCAGGGCGACTACCTGATCTTCGGGCCGGCGGCCGGCAATCTGGTCTTCTCGCGGCTCGGCTACCGCGCCACGACGGTCGAAATCGGCGGGCAGTCCCGCGTCGACGTCACGCTAGCAATTTCGGCGGCGAGCTTGGAGGAGATCGTGGTTGTCGGCTATCAGACGCAACGGCGGGCCGACATCACGAGCGCCGTTTCGAGCGTGGATGTCGACGACATGAAGCAGCAGTCTTCCTCGAGCGCGCTCCAGCGCCTGGCCGGCACGGCGCCCGGCGTGGCGGTGGAGACGGGCGGTTCGCCGGGCGGCCGCAGCACGGTGAGGATCCGCGGCGTCAGTTCGTTCGGCAACAACAATCCTCTCTACATCATCGATGGGGTCCCGGTCGAGGAGTCTTATGCCAACTTCTTGAATCCGAACGACATCGAGTCGATCCAGGTGCTGAAGGATGCGTCGGCCGCGTCGATTTACGGTTCGCGCGCGAGCAACGGTGTGGTGATCATCGAGACCCGGAAAGGCCAGCGCGGCGCGATGCAGGTCCGGCTTGACGCAAACTTCGGTGTGTCCACACCGGTCAATGGGTATGACAGCTTCCTGATGACGGACTGGCGGGACTACTTCGAGTTCGAGAGGCGCAGGTACGAGAATGCGGGCTACGGGGCGGCCGACCGGCCCTGGCCGGGCTGGATGACCGCCCTCTACGGTGATCCCACCAACCCCACGATGCCTCAATACATCTACGCCGCGCCCGCCACGATCACCGGCACAGATGAGTGGGGGCGGCCGATCGTGGATGAGTCGAGGTACGCGTTCAACCCGGCGAACGGCAATTGCTGTCTGATCATGCCGGGGAGCGCTGGAACCAACTGGTGGGACGAGGTTTTCGGCACGGGCGAGGTTCGGGATGTCAACGTGGCGGTGTTGGGTGGCACCGAGGCCTCGCGCTATAGCCTGGGCTTCAACTACTTCGATCAGAAAGGCACCGCGATCTTCAACCGGTACCGGCGCGGCACGGTCCGGGTCAATACCGACTTCGACGTCGGCAGGCTGACGGTCGGCGAGAATCTCACGATTGCCGTCGAGGAGAGTTATGGCGGACTCGCCAACGATGCCCTCGGTGAAGGCAATATCATCGGCAAGAACGTCCTACAGCAGCCCGTCATCCCGGTTCGCGACGTCGATGGGAATTACGCCTCGGGCAAGGGCACCGGCCTGGGGAACAACACGAATCCGGTGAAGATCGCGGAGAACGGTAGAGACAACCGCAACCGGAACGACCGAATCTTCGGCAACGTGTTCGCTCGACTTCGCGTCACGGACGACCTGTCTTTGAGCACGCAGCTTGGGATCGACGCGGGCCAGGGCAGCTTCAAGGGTTTCAACCCCACCTTCCCCGAGGATTCCGAGCCGCAGCTGACGAACTCGATCGATGAGAGCAACAACTCGTTTTTGACTTGGACGTGGAACAACACGCTGACGTGGAACCTCAGTTTCGGCCGTCCGTCCCTGTTGGCCGGCCCGGGTGAGGTCGGCGTGCACAACCTGAGTCTCCTGCTGGGACAGGAAGCGATCAAGGGCCGAAGCCGCTCCATGGACGGTGGTATCTCGAATCTGGTCTCGACGGATCCGAACGCCCGGTACATTCAATCCGCGCTCGCGGACCCGGACACGCGGGACGTGAGCAGCTCGGGTAGCGTGGGTTCGCTGCTCTCGATCTTCGGTCAAGCCAACTACAACTTCGCCGAGCGCTACTACCTGAGTTTGACATTGCGGCGCGACGGCTCCTCACGATTCGCCGAGGGGAATCAGTGGGGAACGTTCCCGGCGTTCAGCGTCGGGTGGAGGCTGACCGAGGAGGCGTTCCTGGCGGACAACACGTTCTTCACCAACCTGATGCTCCGCTTCGGCTGGGGCGTCACCGGAAACCAGAACATCCCGGTGGGACGCACCATCGACTGGTTCGGCGGCTCGACCGGCACCTCGTTCTACGACATCAGCGGCTCGAATTCGAGCATCGTCCAGGGGTTCAGGCAGACGGCGATCGGCAACCAGAACTTGAAGTGGGAAGAGGCGCGTACCCTGAATGCAGGTTTCGATGCCGAGTTCCTCAGTGGGCGCGCATCACTGGCCGTCGACCTGTACCAGCGCGACTCAGACAACCTGCTTTTCAACCCGCCACTTCCAGCCACCGCCGGCCTGGCCTCCGCACCGTTCGTGAACGTCGGCGAGATGCGAAATCGAGGCATCGATTTCAGTGTCGGCTACCGCGGCACTCTCGGCAGTGGGATCGGCTGGAACGTGGATTTCAACGGCTCGCTGTACAGGAACGAGATTCGGCGGATCGACGGTGACCGCGAGTCGTTCTTCGGCCCTGTCACAACGCGCACCGCGACGCAAGGCGTGACCATCAACCAGGTCGGCTCCCCGATCGGCTCGTTCTACGGGTACCGCATGGAGGCGATCTTCCAGAGCCAGGACGAGATCAACCAGTTGAACGAGCTAGTCCGCCAAGCCACCGGTGACCCCGCCGCCGTGTACCAGGAGGGCGCCGCGCCGGGCCGCTTCCGCTGGCAGGACGTGAGCGGTCCCGATGGTGTGCCCGACGGGAGGATCACCGGGGACGACTTCACGACCATCGGCGACCCGCACCCGGATTTCACCGCGGGACTGAACCTCGGCCTGAACTGGGGCAGCTGGGACGTGAATGCGAACGTGTTCGGCACGTTCGGCAATCAGATTTTCGACGTGCAGAAGGAATTCTACGTGTTCGCCGTATTCCCCCAGAACGTGCGCCGCGATCTGCTGGACGAATCGGCTAACGTGCAGGACGGCGTGGTCACGAACCCGGACGCGAAGTATCCGCGGCTCGATGCCGAGGACATCTACAGCAATGCACCGAGCAGCTTCTATGTAGAGGACGCTTCTTACGTCCGGCTGCGCAGTCTTCAACTCGGCTATACGCTTCCGCAGAACTGGATTGGGGGCGTCAACAGCCTTCGCGTCTACCTGCGAGGCGAGAACCTGTTCACCATCACGGGCTACGACGGTCTCGATCCGTCGCTGCCGGCCCTGAACGTCGGCAGCTCGGGCGTGGACGTCCGGGACCAGGCCCGCGGGATCGACCGCGGCACGTACCCGAGCAACCGAACGTTCAGCATCGGCTTCAACGTGGTGTTCTGAGCGACCGACAGAGCGGTAAAGGACCGAGTACCCGAGAAACGTTGACGGAAACAGCGAACCGACTCGAAAGGCGGAGAGCGATGAAGATATCGAAGAACCGCGCTGTCGCGATGGGGACCGGGCTCGTGGCGCTCGCGGCCGCGGCGTACGGCTGCGGGGACTTCCTGACCACCCCTCCGCAAGGCCAGCTCAATGAGCTGACCCTGGCCGACGCCAACGGCGTCGAAGCCGCCCTCATCGCGACGTACCGGGCGATCGAGCGGGTGAACCAGGGGTGGGGCGCGGCGGCGAGCAACTGGGCACTGGGCAGCGTGCCGTCGGATGATGCGTACAAGGGGAGCGAAGCCTCCGACCAGCCGGCGATCAACCCCATCGAGCTCTATCAGTGGGGCGCGGGCGAAGGCCAAAGCTATATCAATGACAGGTGGAGGGCGGTCTACGACGGCGTCTCGCGGGCCAATTCCACGCTGCGCCTGCTGGATCGCGTGTTGACGGAAAAGCCGGGCGAGCTGACCGAGGAGGCCGCCAACGGAATTCGCGGGGAAGCGCTGTTCCTGCGCGCCCACTTCCATTTCGAAGGGTGGAAGATGTGGGCGAACATCCCGTACTACGTCGAGTCGGACACCGACTTCCGCAAGCCGAACGCCTCGAGCGACGAGGTGGTCTCGTCCACCCTCGCGGACCTCGATCAGGCGATCTCACTCCTGCCCGAGACGCCGCGGATCATTGGACAGGTGGGCCGCGCGACCCAATGGACCGCCAAAGCTTACAAAGGGCGAGTCCAGGTCTATTCAGGCGACTACGCGGGCGGGCTCGGGACCTTGCGGGACGTGGTGGACAACGGGCCCTACGGGCTCGAGCCGAGCTTCGACTATGTCTGGACCGGGTTCGCGGACCGGGCGAACGGCCCGGAAACGGTCTTCGCCTTCCAGGCGTCCGCCAATGACGGCGACCCCGACGGGAACAACGCAAACTACGGGGAGCGCCTGAACTTCCCACATTCCGGCAGTCCTTTCGGCTGCTGCGGCTTCCACCAACCGTCGCAGAACCTGGTCAACTTCTTCCACGTCGACGATGCAGGGCTTCCGCTGGCGCTCAGCCAGGGGAACCTGTCGCCCCTGGATGCCACCGCGTCGTGGAACGCGGATGACGCGAATTTCACGGGCGGCAGCACGCCGGCCGTCGATCCACGCCTCGACTGGACCGCGGGACGAGACAATGTTCCCTACAAGGATTGGGGGATGCACGCACCAGGCTGGATCCGCTCAGCCTCTTACGGTGGGCCGTACAGCTCGAAGAAGAACGTTCACGAGCAGGCGAGCGGCGCCGAGAGTACGGTCGGGTGGACGCCGACGCAGCTGAACTCGGTCAACATCCACCTGTACCGCTACGCGGATGTGCTCTTGCTGCTGGCGGAGGCGGAGGTCGAGGCGGGCTCGATCGAGGCCGCTCGGCAGATCGTGAACCAGATTCGCGCGCGGGCCGGCAGCGCCGTGCAGGGATGCGGTCTGCCAGCCAGTGCCGACGCCGTGGCGAGCCTCGTCGCCATGTATCCGCAGTGCGAGGGCGATGCGCGTATCGCAGTGCCGATCGACGACCCATCGATCGGCTGGGCGAGCTACCGCGTCGGACTCTATCCCTCATTCCCGAACCAGGAGTACGCCCGTGCGGCCGTGCGCTACGAGCGGCGACTCGAGCTGGCCATGGAAGGCCATCGTCTCTTCGACTTGCAGCGCTGGGGCATCGCCGTGGACGTGCTCAATCGGTACGTCGAGGTGGAGAGCACGAGACGGTCGTACCTGAGGGGGGCGGCCCAGGTGACGGATCGGCACCTCCTCTATCCCATTCCGCCCGTCCAGATCGATTTGAGTCGGACGGCGGACGGAGCGAGTCCGCTCACGCAGAACCCGGGGTGGTAGGGCGGCCGAACGTGTCCCGACGCGTGTGAGCCTGGCGCAGGTCCTCCAGGGCTCACGCGTCGGGACACCTTCATTCAGGATCGCAAATCTCGCACGGGCCGCGCGTCATGGCGAAGACCTGAAGCGGGCCACCGTTGTTGGCCACGAGAACCGCGGGCCCCGCCGGTGTGTTGATCGCAGCGAGACCTCGTGCATCGAACGGGGCGTGGAGCCCGCTCTCGCTCGGCGCAACCGGCGTGAAGCCGCCGCGGCCGTCCCCTCTCAGCCAGAGTCCCTTGCCCGCGTCCGCGCGCGGCGTGTTCGGTTCGGTATCGTAGAGGTTCCCCGCCACGATGACATCGAGGTTGCCGTCACCATCGGTGTCATGAACGATGATGCTTCGGATCGGCGCGACCTGAGCCATGGCGGGCAGCTCCAGCGACGTGAACGTCGCGTCACCGTTGTTGCGCAGCCATAGGGTGGCGAACGTGTCCACCTGGTAGTGGAGCGCGCCGCTGAGCACGTCTCCGAATATCTGCTCGACGGATGCATCCGCAAACGACTCGAACGTTGGGAACAACGTGCCGAGGATATCGATCTCCTTGCCCAACAGCGCGAGCCCATAGAACGGGTATTCCGTTCCTTCGATCTCCTGGGTGAGGATGATCTCGGTCGAGCGGTTGCCGGTGAAATCAGCCGCGTAGATGCCGAACCGGCTGTCCGCGGACGTGGTGTAGCTGTGGTTCAGTCCGAGGTTGCCGGCGAAGAGGTCGACATCACCGTCATTGTCGACGTCGCCGGCGGCGAGGCTGTACCACCACCCGCGCATCGGCGGCAGCCGAGTCGCTTCCGTCACATCGCGCAGGCGTCCGTCATCGTTGGCGTAGAACTGAACCGGCATCCACGTCCCGACGGTCACGAGATCCAACTGTCCATCGCCGGTGAAATCCGTCCAGACTGCCTCCGTGATCATGCCGCCGGGCTCGATGAGCTCGGGCGCCACGGCCGCGGTGACGTCGGTGAACCGGCCGCCATCGTTTCGGAGCAGGTAGCTGCGCGTCGGATACGGGTAGTTCCTCGGCGTCACGCGCCCGCCCACGAACAGGTCGGGCCGGCCATCTCCGGTGAAGTCACCCGCGCTGACGCTCGCGGTGCTGGTCAGCATCTCGGGCAACGCGTCGGCGGCGCGCGTGAATCGGCCGTCGCCCTGGTTGATGTAGAGGCGATCCTGGAGCAGGCGCGACGTCGGTGCGTGGTGGTATCCACCGCTCGTCACATAGAGGTCCGCCAGCGCGTCGCCGTTGGCGTCGAAGAATACGGCGCCCCAGTCTTCATGGTCGCTGTCCGCCGCCCACGGCTGCCCGTGCGTCGATTCGATGAAACCGCCGTCCGCCTGCTGTACGAACAATGTGCCCGGGAGCCCCGCGGCTCCGCCGATGAAGACGTCATCGAGACCGTCGCCCGTCACGTCCGCCACGGCGAGCGGAGGGCCGTGTCGGGACAGCTGATGCGGCAGCAGCGGCTGCACGCCGTAGTCGACCGGGTAGTTGTTCTGCTGGTGCGTGTAGCTCAGCGTGCGAGCGGGCGGCAGGGTTCGGAACACTCTGCCGCGTCCTGGACCGCGCGTGATCGCAGGATGGCCCGCCTCCCCGTGCCCTCCCGCCGGGCGGAGGGATTCCTGTGCCGCCGCCAGACCGCCCTGTGCCGCGGCCGCCGTACGCGGCGCCTGCAGTTGGCGCGGCGTCCCGCGGTAGGTAGCGTCGCTCTGATGGACGGTGACCATTCGACCCGCTGGCACGTTCGTGACCACCTGGTAGCGCCCGTCCGGCCAGGTGACCTCGAGACTGTCCACTCGCACCGCCGAGCCGAGCCCGAAATGGACGCGGCCGTCCATGGTGGACAGGTAACCTCTGTACGGTGAGTGGTCGATGTACTGTTTCTTCCCGCCCGCGGTAAGAACCAGGTTCGCGCCGATGCCTTGCCGATTCGGCCGATCGCCCTCGAGCCGGACCTGTAGATAATGGCTTGCATCGCGGTCCGGCCGAACGTTCTCGAATATGAACGCCGGGGCGTCGATATTGTTGATCACGAGATCGAGCCGGCCGTCATTGTTCAGGTCGGCGTACGCTGCACCGTAAGAAAACGCGAGCTGCTGTAGTCCCCACTCTTCTGTTTTCCTCGTGAACGTCAGATCGCCGTTATTGCGGAAGATGGCGTTGGGAACGGTGAACGCGTCGAGCTGGTCCAATATCTCACGTCTGAGCTGCTCGGAACGCGTGTAACCCGCGTTGATCATTCTCGACTGATAATCATAGTCCGTCACCGCTTTGGGATAACCGTTCGTGATGAGGATATCCTTGAGGCCGTCATTGTCAAAGTCGGCGAAAAGTGCGCTCCAGCTCCAGTCCGTATAGGCAACGCCGGCGAGGCGCGCGATCTCACTGAAGATGACACTGCCGTCGTCGGCGATTCCCTGATTCAACTGCAAGGTGTTGAGATTGTAACTGGGAGAGAAGCCGGTGCGGCGGAGCATAAAGAAGTCGGCGTACGTCGTGGACCCGCTCACCCGCTTCCGGCTCGTCAGGTCCGCGGGCATCATGTCGGTCTGCAGGATGTCTGGCCAAGCGTCATTGTTGAAGTCCGCGATGTCGATGCCCATACCCGCGTAGCTCGTGTGGCCGAGCCATTCGCTCGCGCGGTCGGTGAACGTGCCGTCCTTGTTATTGATGTAGAGCACGTCGTTCGGCGTGATGTCGTTCGAGACGTAGATGTCGGGCCAGCCGTCCCGGTTCACGTCCGCGGCGACGACGCCCAGCCCGTAGCCCAGGCTCTTCGAGAGTCCGGCTTCCTCCGACACGTTCGTGAACGTCCCGTCGCCGTTGTTGCGATACAGCCGATCGAGCCCGTCCGGGTTGGCCGTGCGCGGACCGAACTGCCTGCGGCCGCTGTCGCCGCGCGCGAACTCGCCCGGCGAGTTGCCGAGCAGGAACAGGTCGAGGTCGCCGTCACGGTCGTAGTCGAGGAACACGGCGTGCGTGGTGAAGCCGGTGTCGGCGATGCCGTACGCCGCCGCGGCTTCGGTGAAACGGCCGGCACCGTCGTTGACGAACAGCAGATTCGCACGCTCGGCGGCGGGCGTCGACTCGGGCCCCGAGACGGAGACGTAGATGTCGAGATCGCCATCGCCCTCGATGTCGACCATCGTCGCACCCGTCGCCCAGCGGTCCGTGGCCACGCCGGCCGGTCCCGTGACGTCCTCGAACCGCATGTCGCCCCGGTTCAGGTAGAGGCGGCTCGAGACCATGTTCCCCGTCAGATAGACATCCGCCAAGCCGTCGTTGTCGACGTCGCCAACGGCCACACCCGCGCCGTTGTAGATGAAGATGTCGCTGTGGATATTGTGAGACTCAGTGGTCGTGATCGTATTGGCGAACGTCACACCCGTCCGCTCAGGCGGCAGCAGTGTGAAAATTGGCGAGGCGTCTTCCCGTCCGCAGCCTTGCACGAAGAGCAAGAACACGATGAAGAGGAGCGGCTCCAATAGGCGCAGGCCGACACGCATGATTCAGCTGGCTGTTTCGAGATCCGGTGCGATCGGAAGCTAGCGGCTGCCGGAGACGACGGTCAACCTACGTTCGCACCGTGCAGCGCGGCTTGCGCGGCCCCCCCCGCACCCTAACCCTCTCCACCGGCGGGGGAGAGGGAACGTATTTACGGCCTGTCCGCCGTCACGTCCGCCGTGGCGCCCTCGACGGTCTCGAGCACGTCGCGCCACGCGAACTTGCGGCCCGTGCCACGGACGTAGTAATCCATCCACGCCATCTCGCTCATCGCCTTGACCAGCCGGTTGCGGGCATCCGGGATGCCGTGGCTCTGGCCGGGATACATGAAGAGCTCGGTCGGCACGCCGATTCGCTTGAGCGCCATGTGCAGCTCGACGGACTGCGGGCTCGGCACGCGTGGATCGCCTTCGACTACGTGGATCATGGTGGGCGTCTTCGCGTTGCGAATGTACTTCAGCGGCGACTGATCCCAGTACGCGTCGAAGTTGTCGTAGGGGAGGTCGTTGCCGAGATAGTACTGACGGTTCCGCTGCACGTCGCTCTGCGCGTACATGCTGATCCAGTTGGACGTGCCCGCGCCCGAGCTGATCGCCTTGAAGCGATCCGTGTGCGTGAGGATCCAGTTCGACCAGTGGCCGCCGGCGCTCCAGCCAAGCACACCCATGCGGTCCGGATCGGCGATGCCGATCGCGATCAAGTGATCGACGCCGGCCATGATATCCTCGTAGCCGGGAGGGAAGTAATCACCGACGATGTCCGTGCGATGCTTCTCGCCGTAGTTCGTCGATCCACGATAGTTCGGTCGCAATACGGCGTAGCCGGCGCCGGCGTAGACCTGTGAGCCATAGCCGCCGTTGAAGTTGAGCTCGTCGGCGCCTGCGGGTCCGCCGTGGATCGCGACGATGAGCGGATAGCGCTGGCCCTCGACGTAGCCGACGGGCTTGACGAGTACGCCGCCGACCTCGGTCCCGTCCTCCGAGCGCCAGGTGATCTCCTCCTGCTGGCCGAGCGCGAGGTCGCGGACTTGTGGGTTCGCATCGGTGAGCTGCGTCAACGAGGAGCGGTCCTCGAGTGCGTCGGTCGTCGGGACGGTGAACAGCGTCGGCGGTGTTTCCGAGTCCGAGTAGTTGATCAGCAACACGCCCGAGTCTTCATCGCGGCTGACGCTCAGCACGGCACGTTCGTTCGTGACCTGACGCACCTCATCGCTTTCGACATCGAGCGCCATCATCTGATTCGTCGCGCGGATGCCGGCGTCGAACCAGATCGTGCTGCCGTCCTCGGACCAGAATTCGATGCCGGCGTGTCCGTCGAACGAGCCGCCGATCTTTCGCCACTCGCCGCCGCGATCCTCGACCGCGCGGATGTACACGCGCCGGTTCGTCATGCTGTATTGCTCGAGGTCGTCCGGCGCGGAGAATGCGATCCAGCGGCCGTCCGGCGAGAAGCTCGCCTCGCTCTCGCCGACCTCCTGGTTGTTCGTCAACCGCTCGATCTGGCCCGTTGCCGTCTCGATCAAGTACAGGTCCGCGTTGATATTCTGCTCGGTGACGTTGCGCCGGTAGCGCTCGGCGGACACGCCGCGGAACGCCACCCAGCGGCCGTCCTGAGACACCGTGAAGCCGGAGACCGTGTAGCTCGAGTCTCGCGTGAGCCGCGCCGGCTCGACAGCGCCGGAATCCGGCAAGTCGACGAGATCGATCGCCCACAGGCTGGCCAGCGGCGTCTCCGCGTTGCGGATATCGACGGTGAATCCCTTCTCCCGCCGCTGCTTCTCGTCCCCGTCCTCCCGGTCCGCCGCGATCAGATAGATGCGCCGGCCATCGGGTGCCCACTCCCAGGCCCCCACGCCCGCCGGCAGCTCCGTCAGCTGCCTCGGCTGCGCCGAATCCACGCCCGCGGCCGGCAGCCGATACAGCTGCTCCTCGTCTTCCTCACCGCTGCGATAGACCAGCCACCCGCCGTCCCGGCTGAACGCGAAATTCGACACGCCTTCCGCCGCGTCCGTGATCCGCCTGGCCTCGCCGCCATCCGGCCGCATCAGGTAGAGTTGGCTGCGGCGCGACTCGTTCGCCGGCGCATCGCGATTCGAGAGGAACACGAAGAACGAGCCATCGGGCGACCACGCCGGTGACGTCTCGTTCTTCTCCTCCGTGAACGTCATCTGCCGGCTCGACTCGACACCTCGCTCGAGCGAAACCAGGTGCACATCCGTCTGCTGTTCCGCCTCCTCCCAATCCGGCACGGTCAACGTGTAGAGCAGCCATCGCCCGTCCGGGCTCGGCGTCGGAGACCCGACCCGCCGCATGTGCTGCATATCGAGGAACGTCATCGGCCGTTTGCCGTCCGGCCCGGCCTGCGCCTGCGCCACGGCCAACTCGGTGAAGCCGCCGAAAGCAATACAAACGAGCGACAGGTGCACGAGCGCAGCCCGCGCAGACGAAGAGAACCCAAGCGACATATCAGCCTCTCGGTGTCGGTTGGACGGTCCGCGTTACGATTTGTCGAAGCGTAGCTAACGCTACACAGTCGGGGCCGCGTCGGCCAGTCGTCTCGCTCCGCCGGCGATCCGGCTCTACCAACCGCACGGATTGCCGGCCCCGATTGACCTCTCTGGGTGACAGTGCGGCGGACCCATGTGACGATCCCGGGTTAGTGACCGTCATATCCCACGATAGGGCACCGCTCCGCCGAGCGGTGGACCGAGCCGCATGAAGCGAAAGGACGATGAGCGAGCGAGTTCAGCGGGCACTCGACGGCGAGCTGTCACGCCAGCAGCTCACGCCGGATGAAGCGGTGGAGCTCGAGGCGTACGAGCAGGTGATCCGGGACACCGTGGCGCAGATGTCGCCGCTGCGGGCGCCCGACTTCGCGCCAGCGGTCATGCGTAGGATCGGCTCGCGGGCTCCGAGTGGGAGCGCGTTCGCGCGAGCTGCGCACATGATTCGGCGTTGGCTCGACTGGGCGTGGTCACCGCGTCCATTCGTGGTTCGGCCAGCGTACGTTGCCGTATCCATCCTGTTCGTGCTCGGCGCGGCGGTCCTTGCCGGTCGGGCTCCGGTGGCGGAGCGGGGGGCGGAAAGAGCGGACGCGCCGCGTGTCTTCGTGCATTTTCGGATCGATGCGCCGGACGCCGCCGAGGTACGGCTCGCTGGCGATTTCACTGGCTGGGAGCCGACATACACACTGCATGAGACCGCCGCGGGCGTCTGGTCTACGATCGTGCCCCTCGCGCCGGGTGTTCACCATTACGCCTTCTTCATTGACGGCGACCACTGGGTCCCGGATCCCCATGCCGCGCAGGTCGACGATGGGTTCGGCGGTGTGAACAGCCGGGTGGCGGTCCTGCTCCCCGAACCGATCGAATGACGCTGATGGTGGGCCATCGCTCGAGATTCGTCGCCGTCCTGCTGCTGGCCGCGGCAGTTGGAGCGCCCTTACGCGCGCAAGAATGGACGGCCGAGGCGAAGGCCGGCCGGTTCCACTATTTCGGCGGCCGGGCGCACGCCGTGTCCTCGAACCTGGGGTTCGCCATTCGGCGCGACGCCGCGCGCAGCCAGCTCGTTCTCTCCGCTGCGGTGCCGTTGGCGGCGGGCGATCCGTTCTCGGGGTTCGCCGGAATCTGGCAGCGCCTCGCGATCGGGCGCGGCGCGCTCATCGGCGGCGTGGATCTTTCGGGACACGGGTTCCTGCACCGTGGCCGGGAGGGTACTGAATCCCCCACGCCGCGGCGATGGCCGCCCGGCCTGCTTCGGCTGATCGGCGGCGAGGCGGGCGAAGGC
>JBOHRM010000349.1:0-1336 GCA_050732715.1 Longimicrobiales bacterium | reverse complement strand
GTCTTCGAAGGCACCCCGGCCGACCTGGTGGCGGCGAGGTCGACGCTGACCGGCGAGTACTTGGCGGCGTTCGTCGGCAGCCGTCCGAAGCAGGCCGTTTCGGCGAAGCGGCGCAGGCCGCAGGTGGTGTGAACGTGGCCGGCCACGCGATCCCAGTCTCCGCCGAAGATATCGAAGGGACAAGGCGGAGAAGGCGCGCATCAGGTGTCTCGCACCGTTCATGAGCTACGTCGGCGCCACACGGGAACTGCTCGAGCAGACACGCGCGCAGACGTCGAGGCGACGCGGCTATACCACGCGAGTGGATCCCGCGGCACGCAGGCCGGCCTCGAGCTCGGCGTGCGGCTCGTCGGCGCGCCCTGGCGAGTGCACGGTGTAGCGGTCAGCCCGGGCGAGACCGAGAAGCGCGCCCGCGCGCTGGCGCTCATCCACTCGGCCGCCGAGCTTCTCGAGACCGAGGTTGACGTCAACGAGAGTGACTTGATCACACACCAGCAACACTACGGCGCGGCCTACGCGATGCCGACCGCGGAGGCGGACGCGGCGATCGCGCTCGTCGCACGCACGGAGGCCATCCTGCTCGATCCGGTCTACACGGGGAAGGCGATGGCTGGCATGATCCACCACATTCGCACGGGAGCCGTGCACCCGCACGAGACGGTCATCTTCCTGCACACCCGGCCATGCGATTCATCGAGGACGCCGGCGGAATCGAGTGAAGGCAGTCCCCGTCGGCCAGGCCCGATTGCGCGGGTATGCCCGCGCACGCTGCAGGTGCGCCGGCCGGCCGGGCCTGTCCCACTCTCGATCGTACCTGGCAGCCGCCACCGGGTCCTCCGCGATCGCGCCAGCGCGCGGGTGATGGAGGTGGCGCAGCCACAATCGCCATATAGTTCGTCTACTCGGTTGGCACGTCGAATGCAGACTCGACAGCTCGGGATCCGTATCCGACAATGTCCCCGGCGGCTCTCCGCCGCCCAGGTTCGGCTGATCAATCGCGCGCTGTGGCTCTGCACAAGTGCCACGAGCCGAAACCTCCGGCCGTCAGGACGCTGCTCCGATTGCAGGATCGTTCATGATGTTTTCTCTACGACGCCTCGAGCGCGCGGAAGTACACGTCGTCCGGAATGTCACACTCACGCCGCCAACGGGCGCCCGCGGTCCAGGCATGCGGCTCAATGCCGAGGTGCCGGTTCTGCTGAACCAGCGTCTCCACGGGTTGCTCGGGCAGCACGGGCGCCTGCCAACCCCCGTCGAAATGAGTGCCGCCCCGCGGATCGAAGAACACCGGCCGTCCAGCACCCCACCACTCGACGCGCCAGCCGCCCTCGTGTAC
>JBOHRM010000348.1:0-2341 GCA_050732715.1 Longimicrobiales bacterium | reverse complement strand
CCACCGCCTCGTATTGGTTTGCGGAGCCAGAGCCGGCCGGCGTCAACGCGCCGCGCGGCACCCGGCCGAAGCGTGACCGGCGTGCACGCACCATTCGCGGCCACGATCTGAGCCAGCAGGAATGGATCGCGGGCCCGCTCGAGCACGCCGGGCGGATTGCCGAGCAGCAGCCGTCCCCGGGCGAGCCGGCGCACGGCCCGCGGATGATTCTCGAAGTTGCCGACGTACGCGGCGGCGCGTGCCGAGAACCGCCGAGCGACGGCCGCCGCCGCACTGGCACTGTAGCGTCGCCGCAGGTCTTGGTGGAAAGAGACATTCCGGACACGCAACTTCTGATCGAGATCGCCGAACGCATCCACCGTCTCGCACTCGAACCCGGCTCGCCACGCCGACTCCGCGAGCGCCCGCGTCGACACCCCAGCGACCACGACTCCACTACGGAGCGCCGTATCTGCACCGCGCCTCATCGACGTCGGGCGCTGTTCATGACCTCGCCCGCCCGGGAGAAGACTGGCGACGGCGGTAGATATCCCCTGGGCGTGTTGCCGGCGCAACAGAACGCCTGAGCGAAAGCTGTTCTCTCGCAACGCCAACGCGTGCTCGAGCTTGTTGCGCCCGCAACAACCGTGGGACAACGAGGCCGGGCCGCGCGCTCGCAGCCTTCCGTGGCCGATGCGACGGGGAGGATCGTGGCCCGCGACGGGACCCGGGCGCCACACCGAGTCCCGGTTCACGCAGAGTGTACGCGAGTCCGTTGCCCTCGCTCGCGAGTCGGCTCATGGGCCCTCGAGGCGGTTCGACAGCAAACGCTCGCGTGCCTCCGCCGCACCCTTCACGTACAGATGATCGAGCACCGTGCCCGCGGCGTCGCGCAGCCTGAGCGCGTGCACGAGCGGGGCGTGCTCGCCACCGGCGAGGCCATCCGCCAACAGCGCCGCGCCCTGGGCCGCTTCCTTCGCATGTCGTGCGATCGACGCCACGCGACGGACCGGCGCGAGCCGCGCCAGCGCCGAGGCGACGGGCTCGTAGAACCCGGGGATCCGACTCAGCCGCCCCGAGACCAGGATATCGGCCGTGCGGCCGAGCAGCGTCAGCTCGGCCGCGACCGCCTTGACGATACCCTCGATGAACGCCGTACGCGCTCGGATCGCCTCGTCGTCCATGCGCTCGGCAAACACCTCCGGCAGCAGCTCGGGTCGGCCCGCGATATCGGCCACGCCACCAGAGAAAACCACGCCCTTCTCGAACCCGCCCAATAGGCACGCGACCTCGCCGTCGACCGCACCGCCCGCGCGGTACCCGAGCGGCCCCGATGAGCCGCCCACGCCGTCGATGATCTGGCCCCGCTCGATCGCGAGCACGGCCGTGAACGCGCCGCCCAACTCGACCAGGATCAGCGCCGTGGCGTCGGGAGCGACGCCGAGACGCTCGGCCTGATCGTGAATCGCCAGCGCCGCCGCGCACACCTTGTCCGCCGTGCCGACGTCGATGCGGTTGATCTTGCGATGTGATGGGACGGTCGGGAGATGGATCACGCCGGGTGCGAACACCACCGGCAGTCCGGCGTCGCGGAGACGGCGGATCAGTGCGCGGAGGCCGCCGATCCCGGCCGATCCACTCTGCGAAGGCAGGAAAGCGAGCGCGAGGTCGCGCTCACGTACCTCCTCGATCGGCACCAGCGGCAAGCCGTAGCCCGACGGCCCGAGCACGAGGTTGACGGCGCCGGCCCGCTCGATCAGCGCGATCAGCGCGTCCCCCGCGTCGGCGCGCGTTGTCGGCACGGACTCGTCGAGGAAGACGCGCCCCTGGTCTAGACCGCAGACATCGATGCTCAGCGTCCCGGGGTCGATCCCGAGAACACGCGGCATCAGAGATCCGCCGCCAGGTCGTAGATGGCTTCGGCGTCCAGGACGCGATCGTTGCGCTCGAAGAGCTCCGCGATGCACGCCTTGTGCAGCTTCATCTTCAGCCCACCGATCGCGAGCGCGCCGTACGCGCGCACGCCGCCTTCGCGGTCGACGCCGTCGTCCGCGGGCTCGACACCCTCGATCCCACCTGGCGGGACGGCGTTCACGTCGGCGATGACGCGCAACCCTGGGTGGCTGGTCCAAACCCTGCGCGAGACGAGCCTCGTGCCCGCGGGACCCGCCGCGATCATCAGCTCGGCCTCGGCGATCGGTGCGTCGGATGAATCGCTCAGGACCACGGCGCCGGGTCGCACCCCAAATCGATCCGCGATGCGCGCAGCCGCCGCCTTCGCGCGGGCCCCGTCCCGGCTCGTGATCGTGACCCGCGCGCCGAGCCGGCCGAGCAGGCCGGCCACACGCATGCCGACCGGACC
>JBOHRM010000347.1:0-3328 GCA_050732715.1 Longimicrobiales bacterium | reverse complement strand
GTCGGTCCGATGCGAGAAAACACGACCACGGTCATGAGATCGATGCATGATGCGGCGTGCACGCGCTGCTGGCACTCGTGCCCGCGGGGCTCGACCTCAACGGTTGCGCGTCCCAGTCCTCCGTTGTATTGTCGTTTACGATATAGATCGAAAACCGGCAACTGAGGGCGGCATGCGAATCACCTATCCGACGGCGATTGTGCTCGCGGCGCTGGACAACGGATACCGGCACGGCTTCGAGATCATCGGTGTGACGGGTCTGCGGGCGGGCACGGTCTATCCGATTCTGCGGCGGCTCGAGGCGGAGTCGCTGGCGCGGTCGAGCTGGGAGCAGGTTGCGCGGGCGCGAGCGGAGGGCCGGCCGCCGCGGCGCAACTATCGGTTGACGGCGGCGGGCTGCGCGATGGTGCGCGACGCGCTCGAGCGCTATCCGGGCGTTGCGTACCAGTTCGCGGCTGGCGCCGAGCCGGGCGCCGCGCACGCATGAGCGCGGGAAGTTCTTCCGAGCCGACCTCTTCCTGTTCGCCGGTGATCGGGTGACGCCCGTCGAGCCCCGCGGCGGCATTCCAAGCCTCGAACGTGCGCTCGGCGATCCGGAGATCGCCGGCACCCGCGGCTGGCTCACCGGCTACGTCGTGCCGGTGACATCCGGCAGGCTCAGCGGCGAGCTGCGCATCGTCGAGCCTGCCGGACGCGCCGAACGTGTCAGTCGCGTGTCGCTCGACGGGGACGGGCTATCACGATCACAACTGGGGCTTCTGGCAGGACGTGTCGCTGCAGTGGGGCAGGTGCAGCACGGCGGCGCCGCCGCAGCACCCTCACGGGATTCGCGTGCCTCGAGCAGGTCATACAAAAAACGACAATAACCGACGCTATAGCAAACCGCTTACGTTTGAACTCGGTAAACTCGGGCTAGTACTAGTATTCTTGCGAGCCGGTGAGTGAATCCCTCAATCCTTTTCACGTTTGGCCTCTCGGCGATCGTGACTCTGCTGTTCGGTCTGAGCCCGGCGCTGCGCCAAGCGAGAGGGTCGACGGCAACGGAACTTATTTCGGAGCGCCAAGGCGGCAGCGGCCCGCGTGCATCGCGTTCGCGTTCGTTTTTGCTGGCCGCGGAGGTTGCGCTCTCCGTGCTCTTGCTCGCCGGCGCAGCGCTTATGCTGAAGAGTTTCGACAGGCTATACAGCGTGAAGCTCGGCTTCGAAACGGACCAGCTGACGCATTTCCGCTTGGCACCGTCATACGCCCGTTACGATTCGATCTCGAAGATCGTCACGTTCTACGAAACGCTAGAAGAGCGCCTCGCCGCGCTGCCCGGAGTCACTTCCGTAGCATCGGCGTTCGGCCCGCCCTTCACAACACAGAACATCTCGGGCGAGCTCCATGTCGAGGGTCGCCCGGAGGCCAAGCCCGGTGCCGAGCGAGAAGCATCGATGCATTCGATCACGCCGGCCTACTTCGAGACGATGCGCGTTCCTCTGCTGCGCGGCCGCGGCATCGAGGCGAGCGATCGGTCAGGGACGCTGCCTGTCGCTGTCGTCAGCCAAACGTTTGTCGAGGAGAATTTCCCGAACGAGGACCCGATCGGGAAGCGATTCGATGTGAGCGCTGACTTCGGCTACGGCGCGCCGATGTGGACGATCATTGGCGTGGCCGGCGACGTCCGGCGCGACCTGACCGCTGCACCCGTCGCCGATGTGTACGTTCCACTCGGACAGTTCGGCCCCGGCTCGCTCACGATCACGATGCGCACGGCCGCCGGCGTAATGCCGTCGATGGGCGCGGTCCGCGACGTGTTGCGCTCGATCGATTCCGGCCTGCCAGTCATGGATTACGAGACAGTTGACGACGCGGTGCACGCGACCGTCGCGCCGACCCGTTTCTACGTCCTCTCCATGGGAATCTTCGCTGCGCTCGCCATCGTGCTCGCATGCGTCGGCCTCTACGGCGTCGTTGCGTATGTCGTCGCGCAGCGCGGCCGGGAGATCGGCATCCGCATGGCGCTCGGCGCACGACGCGAACAGGTCGTGCGGATGGTGTTGGCTCAAGGGCTCCGACCCGGGATCCTCGGCGTCGGTCTCGGTCTCGGCCTGGCCATTGCGTTCGGCCGCGTGGTCGAAAGCCTGCTTTTCGAGGTCAGCCCGCGCGATCCCCTGATCCTTGCCGGAGTCGTGGGCGTGCTCGCGACCGTCGTCTTCGCAGCATCACTGCTGCCAGCGCGGCGCGCGAGCCGCGTTGATCCCGCTGTCACCCTGCGTGAGCCGTAACCGTGCGGGAAGGACGTCTTCCTCGGCCCGGTTTTCGCTAAGGCCCCATGGCGATCGGCGCCGCCTGTCTGTCGGTTACTCGGCTCGCAACACCTGCATCGGATCCGCGCCGGCAGCACGACGTGCGGGTAGCCAGGCGGCGAGGATCGCGATGAGGAATACCGCGACAGCGACGATGCTGAACGTCGCTGCGTCTCGGACACTGATCCCGAACACGAGCGCGGAGAGGGCGCGCGACGCGGCCAGTGCGCCCGCCAAGCCGAGCGCGATACCGGTCGCGGCGAACACCCCCACGATGCCGCGACTTCCGCTATATCACACTCGCGGTATTCCGAAGTGGCGGCCGGCGGCGCGAGTATTACGCGACTCGGCTGGAACCCTCGGCATATCTCCCGGCGCGCCTGCGGGCGCTCGCATAAGGCGGCGTATCGTCCAAAGCTCATGCGGGCGCCCCCGGCACAGACGTAACGGCATGAGTCGGCCCAAACGCACTACCGTCGCCCGAACAGGACAATGTTGGCGGTTGGCTCCATGGGCTCCTCGTCTACTCCGCCCTCAATGCAGCGTTGGGATCCACACGCGCACCCCGAATCGCAGGGACCACGCTCGCCACAACTGCGACGAGCAGCAACGTGCCCGTTACCGTGTGCTGCTCGTTGGCGCCGGCTTGTTCGTGCGCAGTCTGCGCAACGTCCGCGAATCCGCGTCCCCATCGTCGCGAAGTAGTCGGGCGATACGACCGAGAGTGCACCCTGCACTACGATCAGCGCCACGCGCGCGCGTGAGCGCTGATACGTGCCCGCGCGTGCGCCTGATTTGAGATCGTCCGTCAACGTGAGTCGGCGCGCCTGCAGGACTGGCAGCATACCCGTGAACACGCCGACAGCCACCGAGACGATCCCCATGAACATGAGCGTTCGCGGGTCGGTCGCGATCGCCGCGCGTTCGGTGCCGGGCAGAAACGACGCACCCAACGTCGCGCTCATCCAGACCGCGACGCCGATCCCCAGCATGCTCCCCAACACTGCGAGCACTATGCTCTCCGTGAGCAACTGTAGCAC
>JBOHRM010000346.1:0-3993 GCA_050732715.1 Longimicrobiales bacterium | reverse complement strand
GCGCGGCGCCCGCCTGGCAAGGCGCGAGGAGGGAGAATACCGGGTGTATTTGATCGACGAGCAACGCCGCCAGGCGGGATGCCCCGCCCGGGAATTATGTGAGAAATCACTGTTACGGGACACTAGGGGCGTGGGCGGGCTACTCGACTCGGAGCGCCTCCTGGGGGTCGATCGAAGACGCGCGGCGAGCCGGCAGATAGGTGGCGAGCAGGCTGACGGCGGTCAACACGATGACGGCGCCGATGAAGGTCAGCGGGTCGGTCGCGGAGACCTCGAACAGCAGTGCGTCCAGCAGGCGGGTCAGCGCGAGTGCGGCGGCGAGGCCGATCCCGAGCCCGGCGGCGACGACGCCGAGGCCCTGGCGCACGAACCTCGCGCGCACCTGGCTGGGCAGGGCGCCGAGCGCGATGCGCAAGCCGATCTCGCGCGTGCGCTGGCTCGCGACGTAGCTGATGACGCCGTAGAGGCCGACGGCGCCGAGAACCAGCGCGATGAGCGCGGCGATCGCGAGCACGGTCATGGTGAAGGACCGCTCCGCCAGCGACCGCTCGACGATGCTCTCCATGGTGCGCGTCGTCGTGAGTGGCACCTCGGGCGCGATGCGCTCGATCGCGCCGCGTACGGCGGGCGCGAGCGCCGAGGGATCCCCGGTGGCGTGGATCGCGAGCACCATCTGCGAGAGGTCGACGCCGTTCACGGTCGTCGTCATCGGCAGGTACGCCATCGGCCGCACGTCTTCGTCCAGTCCGAACGTGCGTACATCGCCGACTACGCCGGCGACTTGCAGCCACGTCGAATCCTCGCTGATGCGGATGCGTTCGGCGAGCGGGTCATCGCCGAGGAACCGGCGCGCGAACGTCTCGTTCACCCAAACGACGTGCGCCTGGGCCTCGTGGTCGCGCCGCTCGATCGTGCGGCCGCGCGCGAGCGGGATGCCGAGCGCCTCGAGGAAACCCGGTGTCGCGGCCGAGTACATGACCACCGGCTCGACCGCGTCATCGGCCCGCGGGCGTGACTGGACGTCGAACGACGAGCCGTTGATCGAGACCACAGAGATCGGCAGACTGTTCGACGCGCCGGCCGACGTGACGCCGGGCAGCGACGCCACCTCGTCGACAACGCGTTGATAGAACAACGCGGCCTCCTGGCGGCTGCCACGATCGCCCCGGCTCACGCCGACGGTCAGCACGTTGTCGGGTCGCATGCCCGGGTCCACCGCGTTGAGCCGCTGGAGGCTGCGCACCATGAGTCCCGAGCTGGTCAGCAGCACCAGCGCGAGCGCGACCTGGCCCACGATGAGCGTCTTGCGCGCTCGATGCCGCTCGCGCGAGCCGGTGTCGCCCCGGCCGCCTTCGCGCAATGCGAAACCGGTTCGCGCGCCGAGGAACCGCGGCAGCGGCAGCGCGCCGAACACGAGTGAGGCGACGAGGGACACCGCCGCGGCGAAGACGAGTGTTGCGCCGTCGACCGTGACTTCGTGCAGCCGCGGGAGCTGCGCGGCTTCGGACGCGACGAGCAGGCGCACACCGACCGCTGCGAGCGCCATGCCCACCACGCCGCCGGCTACCCCGAGGAGTACGCTCTCGGAGAGAATGCTGGCGGCGAGCCTGGCACGCGACGCCCCCAGTGCGCTTCGGACCCCGAACTCGCGGCGCCGGCCCTCGGCCCGCACCAGGAACAGGTTGGCTACGTTCGCGCATGCGATCAGGAGCACGAACGCGACCGTGCCGAATACCACCCACAGCACGGCGCGCACGTCCCGCGTCTTGCCCAGCGGACCTCCGGCACTGAGCATCACATCGCGCAACGGCGTCACGCTCGCCCGCCATTCGGACTGCTCGAGGAAATCCGTGGTCAGCTCGGAGAAGAGCTCGGGCAGCCGCGCTTGCAGAGCCTCGGCCTCGCGCCGGGCATCGTCCAGCTCGACACCCGGCGTCAGCCGCGCGACCGCGGTCATCCCGAAAGCGCCGAACTGGCCGTTCGGATCGACGTACAACGGCAGCAGCGCGATCGGCTCCGCATCGAAATAATAGAATCGCTCCGGCATGACGCCCACGATCTCGGTGCGCACGCCATCGAGCTCGATCACTTGGCCGATAACGTCCGGGACGCCGCCGAACCGGGACTGCCAGCCGCCGTGCGTCAGGATCGCCACCGGCGTCGCGCCCGGCTCCGCATCGCCTTGCACGAACGGTCGGCCCCGCACCGGCGCCGTCCGCACGACGTCGAAGAACTCGGGCGAGACGTTCACCACATCGATCCGCGCGGGACGATCGCCGCCGAGCAGGTTGCGCTGCGTGCTGTTCGTCGCCGCCACCGGCGCCAGCGTGCGGGCATGTTCGCGGTACAGCCGAATCGTCACCGGAGAGTTCCGGAGCTCCTCGAGCTCGAGGCCCGGCGCATGATGACTGATCACCACGATGCGCTCCGACTCCGGGTACGGCAGCGGACGGAGCAGCACCGCGTTGATCACCGCGAAGATCGCGACCGTTGCGCCGATGCCGAGCCCGAGCGTGCCTATCGCGACGAGCGTGAACGCGGGCCGCTTCGCCAGCGTCCGCACCGAGATGAGCAGTTCCTTCGTCCACGTCGACATGAGATCACGCATTCCCGTCCGCGCGGGGCGGACGCTCGATTCGTCGTCCAACGGCGGCCCGCCGGCGCCGGCCGACCGACGCCACCGCGCACCTCGCCGATCGTGCCAATACTCGACTGGCACGCGGTACAGAATGTCCGCGCAACCCCGCACCGCCGCGGCGGCCGCGCCGAACACACCCGACCGCTCGTGTGAGCGCCGCACCAGCCGCTGAAAATCCACGATCAGCGCAGCGCCGTATTCGACACGTAGACCCGACGGCAGCAGGCGCGCGAACTGGCGATAGCACCACACCGCCAGCCGCACCGCCACGGCGTCGCGCGGAACGCCTGCCCCAGTCACGCCCGCTCCAATGCACGCGTCGCACGAGCGGCATCGACCAGCGCCTGCATCCGCGCGACTTCCGCCGCGAGCACACGCTTGCCGAGCTGCGTGAGACGGTAGTAGCGCCGCCGAGGATCATCCGCGGCGTCCGGGTCCGCCTCCAACTCCTCGATCAGACCCTCGGCCGCCAGCTCACGGATCGAACCATACAGCGTCGCCGGCCAAAGCCGGACCCGGCCCTCAGTCCGCTCCACGACGTCCGCACGAATCGCATAGCCGTGACGACTACCGTCGCCAAGCGCCAGCAGGATGTGGAACCACGCTGTCTTGAGCGGCAGCAGCCGCTCGATCGTTTCGCTGCGTCTAGGCATCCGTCCTCGGCCTTCCGTCCGGCACAACGATATCGGGTCTTCTATATATATTCTAATATCTAGTGTCGCGCAACGCGAGGCGCGCTGGCGGCGCGAACGGGGTGCGTTGTCGGCGGATGCACGGCGTCGGAGAAACGTGATGCGCCGCACCGGAGGCGGCGGCGGGGCAACCCGGAACTCGGAACCCGGAACCCGGAGCTCGGAACCGGAACTCGGAACCCGAATCCTACGATTCGATCGCGTGGCGCAGGCGTGAGCGCGCGTCTCCGTAGCGGCCCGTCTCGAACGCGATCATCGTCCACAGGACGATGTTCACGCCGATGAGGACCGGCAACGCGCCGATGTCGGCGGCCACCGGCACGAGTGCGAGCAGGGCGACCGCGATGAGCAGCCGGTGTCGGTTGATCGAACGCCCCGTCCGGAGCCGTAGCGCGACGTGGCCGAGGAGATAGACCGCGACGCCGCCGAGCAGGGCGAATGCGGGAATGGTATGGAGCGCCTGGTCGACGTGCGCGATGACGTTCTCGAGGCCGAGCGCCACCAGGATGATGCCGGCGACCAAGGGCAGGTGCAGGTAGGAGTATGCGTCGCGGGCGAGGGTGTTACGATCGCGGCCGGCGGCGGTGCGGCTCAGCCGTCGCTACGTGACGAGGGCTACGACGTCGAAGTAGGTCCACCACAGCGCTGTCGCGAGTGCCACGC
>JBOHRM010000345.1:0-1571 GCA_050732715.1 Longimicrobiales bacterium | reverse complement strand
GGGTTAGGGTGAGGGGGCAGGCTGGGCTGGATTCGTGGAATAGGTTACGCGTGTTTTGCAGGCCTGAGGCAATGTGGGTGTGACGAGCCGCGCCAAGCCGGCTCGACGGGCCGTGCTGTTGGCCGATCCTCGTGCGGGTTATCGCCTTACGCGGAGTCGGGGCTGGGCGAGCGAAACCGCCGCGTTGGACGCTGTGCGTCTGGTCGATACGAACGTCGCCAGCGCGGCCGTCCGCGACCTGGCGGGCTTCTTCGCGCTCGGCTCCCAGGATTTCGCCGTTGTGCGTGGCGGCATCGCGCACGCGAGCGACGGGACGCACCGCTCCTGGCGCGAGGTGGTCGCGCTCGGCGCACGGGATCTCGAGCGGATACGCTGCAACCCGTTCCGCATCCTTCCACCTGTCCCATCTGCGATCGATGACCTCGCGAAAGCTCAGCTCGACCCGCCCGAGCTGCCCGGTATCATCCAGCCCGCGGAGGATCTCGGCCGCCTCGTCGCGCTGCGTGACGAGCTGGCGAAAGGTTTGGTCGGTTCCGCGGCGTTCGCGGATCGCGATCGCGAGACGCTGCTGGCGGCGCTGATCGAGGCGGAGCACACGCTGGTTGTCTGGCCGGCCGTGTCGTACCACGAGATCGAGCTGCTGCTCCTTCTCCTACCGGCGCCGCTGCGGCTCGAGCTCACGTTCCACTCGCACGCACTTTCACCGCCCGCGGCGCCTGTGCCGCGCTTCGTCTTCGCGCCCGCGGCGGCCGCTTCAGCGTTCGAGGGCGATGGCGGGCCCTGGACGCATCGTTTGCCCGAGGCGCACGCGTCGATCGGGTCGCGCGCTCGCCGCATCGCGGGCGAGCTGCTCGCGCTGCTCGAGACGCCGGAGCGGCTTGTCGAGGTGGACGTCGTTTACGAGCGCTACGCCGAACGGCTGCTGCCGGGGCCGCGCCTTCTGATGGACGAGCTCGAGACGGCGCTGCGCTTCGGGAGGATGCGGGGCTGCCGCGACACCGCTGATGTCGTGGGCGCGCTGCGGATCATCGGGGAATCGCTCGCCGCACATGACGACGCCGCGCACCCCGAGCCGCGCTGGGCGTTCGAGCTGCTGCGCAAGGCGTTCCATCCCGCCGAGATCGGCGAGGTCGTCGCAGTGAGCTTTCCGGACGGCGCGGTCGCCGTCTCCGCGTACGCGATCGAGCAGTTCGCGCAGCAACGGCGCACGCGGACGGAAGAGTTCGAGGCGTTCGCCCGGCCGATCCAGGAGTCGGCGGCGAGCATGCTGCTGGTCCGCGATGAAGACTTGAACCGCCGGCTGCGCACATTGCTCGTGTTTTTCGCCGCGGGCCGCCGTGACGTGCCAGCGCTGGTGTCTGCCCTGCGCGTACCGCTCGACGCCGCGCTCGTTGACCGGCTCGGCGGCGTGCATGCATGGGCCCCGGGCGAGGATCTCGCCGCGGACACGTTGCGCGCGTTGCTCGATATGGACAGCGCACCAGGCGTCGCCGCGGCGATCGAGATGCTCGGCCGGCTCGCGCCCGAGGTGCCCGCCGGCCGCGACCGGTTGCGTTTGATCGAGCTGGGGC
>JBOHRM010000344.1:0-6489 GCA_050732715.1 Longimicrobiales bacterium | reverse complement strand
GCGCGCGGGCTGGCGAGGAGCTGCGCCACGCGTGCACCGGGCGTCTGTACGCTCCGGACGTCGAGCATTCCGCGCAGCGCGAGCTGAATGCGGCCGATGCGCTGCGCATGGACCAGCTTCTCGCCGTCCTCGGGCGAGACGAGCACCGTGAGCACGCTGACGCTGGACGGTAGGCCCTGCGGGTCCTGACGGTATTCCTGGCCGGCGGCGAGGACGGTCACGTTCTGGAGAACGAGCTTCGTCATCGGGTCGCCGCCCTGGGGCGTGATCGTCACGTACAAGTCGACACGTGTGCCTTGCACGACGAAGCCGGCCACGGAAACGACCTCGTCGACAGGCACGCTGACGGCGCGCATCCCTTCGGGGATCGCGATCGGCAGGCCGCCGTGCCCGGAACGGTCGGCCATCTTCGCGTCGAGCAGCGGCTCGTTTCTGCGCACTTTGGCGATGACGCCGCGGCCGACCACGTCCGGCATCGTCTGCGCGTATCCTTCCGGTAGCGCATCGCTCGGCCATTCGACCACCTTCACGTCCTCCGCTCCGAGCAGGTGGCCGATCTCGAGGTCACGCGCGGCGACGACGACCTGCGCCGCCGAAGAGCGCGGCAACTCGGCCGCCATCGCGGAGGTCTGACTGAGCAGCCGCAGCGCGGACCAGCCCGCCAAGCCGCCGAACAGGACCGCGAGCATGAGTACGATGAGCGTTCGCCTGCCTCTCATTGTCCACCTGCCTTTCCATCACTCCTGCCGCATGCGCGCCGCGGTACTGAGCGAGACGGTCCGCCGGCCCGTTGTCCAGCCCATCAGCGGCCCGAGCCAGCCCATGTAGTAAGCATAGCGGAGGGTTACAGTGGTCTCATTGCCCGATGCGCCACAGTCAATGGCGATCGTTGCGGCGTTCGAATTGAGGCCGTTATCGTCGAGCCGCCGGTGGATCATGCTCTCGATATTCTCCGTCTTGCTCTGGCAAGATGGCGCGTCCGCGACCACCGCCCTCCGCGCCGCCTCCCGCGCCGTGTCCGTGATCGTCTGCTGTGCGCTCATCAACCGGCCGAACTCGATGATGCCGACCACGAGAAACAGCAGGATCGGCACGGTCAACGCAAACTCGACGAGTGCTTGGCCGCTGCGGTTCCGGAGGCGCCGGGATCGTGACATGATGCGTTTCCTGTCAGTTTCCCATGCTACCGGCCACCGCACCTTCGATCGATGAAGATGGGTGGCGGGGGGGCAACCCGGAACTCGGAACTCGGAACTCGGAACCATGTTAGTCAGAACACGCGGGGCAGCAGGAACCACGTCGCGACCGAGCCGACGGCGATCGCGACGCCGTACGGCACGGTGACCGCGCCGGGATCATCGAAGCTCGGGCGCGCGCCGCGCCGCCCGAACGTCACGGCGTGAACGACCAAGTCCTTGCAACCGAGCAGCATTGGCAGGATCACGCCGCGCCGCGCCGAGACCGCGACGGCGAGCACGCCTCCGGCGATCGCCGACGCGAGCAGCGCGTAGAAGAAGCCGGCCGGTCCCATGAACGCGCCGACCACGAGGAACAGCTTCGCATCACCGCCGCCGATCGCGCCGAGCGCGAACAGCGGGAACGCCACCAGGAACGCGAGCGCGGCGCCGAGCAGTGCCGCGGAGAGCGCCCCGAAACCGGCCGCGCCCTGGAGCGCCAGCGCAACCACGAGTCCCGCGCCGATCAGCGCGTTGGGGATCCGATGGGTCCGAACGTCGGACACCAGCGCCGCGCCCATGACGGCGATGAACGCCGCCGTGGTCAACGGTGACATGATTCGGCTTCGGCCAGCCCGCCGGCGCGGCCCGAGGGGGCGGTCCCCACGTCGCCCGGGCGGCCGGGCGAAGCGCCGGAACGTGCGGCGGCCACGTTACGACGGATCCGCACTCGGACAGTTCTCCGGCTCGTTCAGGCAGTTGCTGATCTCGTTGAATTGATCGCGCATGCGGTTCCTCATGATCGCGATCGCGCCGATCAGCGCGATCGCGACGAGTGCGATGATCAGCACGTACTCGACGAGACTCTGTCCCGACTCGTCCTCCCAGAACCTCCGCCACACGTTTGGCATCTGACCCTCCTCCGAGTCGCCCCTCCGGCTCACAGGTGTGAATAAGCGGCCGGCATCGCTCCGCCGTGCTCTGTACGGCCCGCGGCTTCGCGGGCGACATCGTGTCTTCATTGTCGTCTCCTTCACCGCAGTACGCCGAACCCGGACAACAGCCCGACCGCCAGCCGGACGTTGTGGATCGGCGAGAAGGTTTCGCCGTCGAGCGGATCGAACGGCGAATCGAAAACCATATGGTCGACGGCCTCGACGCGCACGCCGACGGGCTGCTCGTCCCACCAGCTGCCGGTGATGATGTCGAAGCCAACGCCGCCGACGGCGGCCCAGCGCGCGGCCTCGTCGCCGGCGTAGCGGGCGTTCGCGTCGACGAACGTCCGCGGCGGGCCGTCACCCAGCCTGTAGCGTACCACACCTCCGCCGGCGCTCAGGAACACGTTGAACCGGGTCGACTGCGTGGGCGGCAGCAGCCGCACCATGAGCCCGGCATCGAGCATCCAAACGCCGATGTCTCGGGTCTCGCCGGGCAGCGGCAGCGGCCGCCGCGTCATCTCTCCGTTCACGCGCATACCGACGTGGCCGCCGAGCTGGGAGAACCAGTGCTCGCCCTGCACGCCGGCCACCCAGCCGGGGTCGAGCTCGAGCGCGGCCGGCGCATTGCCGCCGTCGTTCAGCGGGCTGAACCACATGCCGCCGCCGTAGAATCCCGCGGCCCAGGCGTAATCCTGCTGGGCGGCGCCGGATTCGGGCGCGGCGGCGAGCGCGGCCGCCAGGGCGAATGCGCCAAGTCTTGTCAGGCGTTCGACTTTCAAGATACGGGATCCTACGGCTCGCGCACCAGCACGGTCACGGGCTCGGACTCGCCGACCCCATTCAGCTCGTTCGTCGCGGCGGCGCGCAGCTCGAGCTCGCCCCGGAGATCGCGCACCCCGAGTGACGTGGTCTCGTCGACCTCTTCGAGCGCGGGGTCGATCGTGCGCCGGACGGTGTCCGCCACGGTGTCGGTCCCGCTCATGAACGTGAACGTGATCTCGAGCTCGCGGATGCGGAGTGAGTCTTCCGCGAGCACCTGCACGTCGATCGTGTCGCCGACGGCGAACTCTTCGCCAGCCATCGGGCTGACGATCTCGACCGCGGGCGGCGGCACGGTCTCGGTATCGTACAACGTGTCGCCGGTGCACGCACTGGACGCGGCCGCCGCGAGGCCAATGAGCCCCGGCATCATCGCTGAGCGTAACCCCACCGCGCACCTCCTGGCAAACGCCCTGGACATCGAACCACCTTCATGCGCGGGGCCCCCGCCGCTCTCGGTTCTCGTGCGAGGCCTACAACGACCCGACGATCAGGCCGTGCTTCTCGATGATCCGGTCGAGCCGCGGGCGCGAGATCTTGAGCGCTTCCGCGGCGCGGCTCTTGTTGCCGCCCATACGCGCGAGCACCCGCTGCACGTGCGCGCGCTCGACGGCGTCCAGGCTCTCCTCCTCGTATTCGGCCACCGCGGCGTCCGCAGGCCCGCCGAGCGACAGGTGCTCGACGACGATTGCGCCGGCACGCGCCATCACGGCGGCGCGCGTGATCGCGTTCTCGAGCTCGCGCACGTTGCCGGGCCAGTCGTGCGCGAGCAGCACGCCCATCACGTCCTCCGGAATCCGCAACTGCTTGCCCAGCTCTCGCTCGGACTTGGCCAGGAAGTGACGGGCGAGCAGCGGCACATCGGCGCGGCGGTCGCGCAGCGGCGGGATCGAGATCTCGACCACGCGCAGCCGGAAATACAGGTCCTCGCGGAACGGGCCGTCCTCGACCATCTGCTCGATCGGCCGGTGCGTCGCGGCGACAACACGCGCGTGCGTCGTGCGCGGCTGCTCGCTGCCCACCGGGTAGAATTCGCGCTCCTGTAACACACGCAGCAGCTTCGACTGGAACTGCGGCGTGGTATCACCGATCTCGTCCAGGAAGATCGTGCCCATGCCGGCGAGCTCGAACCGGCCCTTGCGGTCGGCGACGGCGCCGGTGAACGAGCCGCGTACGTGGCCGAACAGCTCGGACTCGAGCAGGTTCTCGGGCACGGCCGTACAGTTGACCGGCAGGAACGGCTCGTTCGCGGCGGCGGTGTTGTTGTGGACGATGCGCGCGATCAACTCCTTGCCGGTGCCGGTCTCGCCACGGATCAGCACGGGCGTACGCGTGTGCGCCACCGCGCCGATCATCTTGTAGATCTCGACCATGCGGTCGTCGTGGCCCACCAACGCGTTGATCTCTTGCGCCGCGGCGCCGGTTTCGCTGGCGGGCGTGGCGCTCTCGACGAACGTCTCGCGCTCGCAGCGCTGGAGCACCTGATCGAGGCGGTCGAGGTCGAGCGGCTTCACGAGATAGTCGTACGCGCCCTTCTTCATCGCGTCGATCGCGGCCTGCATGTCGCCGTACGCGGTCATCACGATGACGGGGAGCGAAACATGCCGCTCGCGCAGCCGGTCGAGCAGGTCGAGGCCGCTCATCCCGGGCATCCGGATGTCGGTGAGGATCAGGTGCGGCGCCACGCCGGAGAACGTGCCGAGCGCGCGCTCGCCGGTCTCCGCCACGGCCACATCCCACCCCGAACGGCCGAGGTGTCGCGCCAGCGTGTGCCGGTGCCCGTCGTCATCTTCGACGATCAGGATCCGTCTCTGCTTCGCCGACATCGCTGAAGATCGGGTCAAAGTGCCGCGCCGGCCGGAACGCCCGCGTCGTATTCCGTCAGTTTCGGCGCGTGCCACGAGGCGGCGCCAGCCCCGGAGGATCCGGGCGCGAGCGGCAGCTCGAGCACGAACTCGGCGCCGCGCTCGAGCTCCGAACGCCGCTCGAGGTACAGCCGCCCGCGATGCGCCTCCGCGGCCTGCAATGCCAGCGGCAGGCCGATGCCGGAGCCGTACGGCTTCGTGGTGTAGAACGGCCGGAAGATCTGCTCGCGCAGCTCCGGGCTGATGCCCGGGCCCTCATCACAGATGTGAACGCGGATCACGGCCTCGACGCCGTCCGCATCCGCACCGTGCACACGCTCGGTCCAGACCCGCAACGTCCCGCCATCCGGCATCGCGTCGGCCGCGTTCAGGTACAGGTTCAGCAAGGCGCCGCTCAGCTGCTCGCCGTCGGCCGCAACCTCGTCGGCGACCGCCTCGAGCCGCCGCTCGATGCGGACGCCGCGATGCCCGAGCTGCGGCTGCACGATCTCGAGCGACTCCTCGATCAGCGTGTGCAGCGAGCACCGCCGGACCGGACCAGGCTTCGTCCGCCCGAGCCGCAGCACGTTGTTCACCACACGGTCGAGCCGGCTGATCTCGCGCAGACACAACTGAAGCACCACGGGCAGGTCCGCAGGCACGGTGCCGAGACTCGCCTCCCGCTCGACACTCTGCAGGTTCAGCCGGATCGAGCTCAGCGGGTTGCGTATCTCGTGCGACAGGTGCGACGCCAGCTCCCCGACCACCGCCATCTGACGGCTCCGCTCGAGCTGACCCATCATCTCGCGGATGCGCGCGACCATCGCGCCGATCGCCAGCGTCAGCTTGCCGACCTCATCATCACCGGGCGGCGGCAGCCACGGCGTGAAATCGCCTTCGCCGATCCGCGACGCCGCCGTCGACACCTCGTCGAGCGACCGCATGACGTGCGTGATCAGGACCGCGAACCCGCCCGCCATCGCCAGCGCTAGAATCATCACCACGACGAGCCACAGGAGCCGCGCCCGGCCCTCCGCTACCGTGAACTCGTCGATCGCCGTCGCCGTCACCACCGTCCACGGCGGATCAGTCAGGTTCACGAACGACGCCGACCGCACACCGCCAGGCTCGAGAAACTCGAACCGGCCGGCCTCGCCGCCCAATGACGCGACGTCGATCCGCTCGCCCTCGAGACCCTCGAGCCATGCCACCGGACGACCACCCTCGCACTGCGGATCGTACACGACGCGGTTCGTCGGCCGGTCCACCAGCAACGTCTGACCCGTCTGGCCGAGCGCCGGCACCACCGCGCCGTCATCCAACAGCTGATCGATCGGGAGCCACCCCACCGCCACCAGCGGATCCTCGCCAGGACGCCGGTCCGGCACCAACACCGCCACCTCGACCGGCTGCGCGCACGGCCTGGTGTCGACCAGGCCATCCTTCAACGTCGCGACGACGGAGCCGTCCGCCGCGCGCACCTCGATCCTCTCGAACGTATCGGCACTGCCCCCCGGGTGACCGGAGCCGACGAGTCGCGCATTCGCGCCTCGCGTCCGGTCCGCCCCGCGCTCCGCATAATCTTGGGCAATGCCCGCTTCGCTGTTGAAATTGAGCGGCGGCATCTCACGATTCACGCCGCCGCACCAACGGCGCTACTAGGGGTGTTGCGGTCCAGCTCTGCGTCGTGCGCACGAAGCGCGGCGACCAGCA
>JBOHRM010000343.1:0-3485 GCA_050732715.1 Longimicrobiales bacterium | reverse complement strand
CATGACGCGTGGCGGCACCGGCCGGGCCGCACAGGAAGAAGAGCTCACGCCGTGGGAAGACGTGACCACGTACAACAACTTCTACGAGTTCGGCACCGGCAAGGGCGATCCTGCCGAGAACGCGCAGAACTTCAAGACGTCACCGTGGACGGTCGAGGTCGAAGGCCACGTCGCCAACCCCGCCGTGTATCAGCTCGAAGACTTCATCAAGCCGCACACCATCGAGGATCGCGTCTACCGTCTCCGCTGTGTCGAGGCGTGGTCGATGGTGATCCCTTGGCGCGGGTTCCCGCTCCGATCGCTGATCGAGCGCGTTCAGCCGACGCCGCAGGCCAAGTACATCGAGTTCATCACGCTGCTCGATCCCGAACAGATGCCCATGCAGCGCCGACCCATCCTCGACTGGCCGTACAACGAGGGGCTGCGCCTCGATGAGGCGATGCACCCGCTCAGCTTCATGGTCACCGGCCTCTACGGCAAGGAACTGCCCAATCAGAACGGTGCACCGCTGCGCCTCGTCGTGCCGTGGAAGTACGGGTTCAAGAGCATAAAATCGATCGTCAAGATGCGGTTCGTCGAGCGCCAGCCGGTAACTTCCTGGATGAAGGCAGCGGCGAACGAGTACGGCTTCTACGCGAACGTCAACCCCGACGTCGATCACCCGCGCTGGAGCCAAGCGCGGGAACGCCGCATCGGCGAGTTCCGCAGGCGCAGGACGCTCATGTTCAACGGCTACGCCGACCAGGTCGCCTCGTTGTACTCCGGCATGGACTTGACGAAGTCCTTCTGATGTGTTCCGGGTTCCGAGTTCCGGGTTCCGAGTGCGAACGACTCAGGGTACTCGAAATCCGCGAACGGATAGCCGGTCTGAGCTTCGAATGCCGATTCGCGAGCGCGGCGGGAGATGGGAAACCCGGAACGCGGAACCCGGAACTCGGAACCGGGTCGTGAACACCAAGACCCTCATGCGCTGGGTCATCAAACCGGCCGTCTGGATCGGCTGCCTGGTCCCGGCCGCGATTTTGAGCGTCCGCGCGCTGCGCGACGATCTGACGGCGAACCCGATCGAGCACGTCACGCTCTGGACGGGTTACACTGCGCTCGTTCTGCTCATGGTGACTCTCGCGGTCACACCGATTCGTCGCATCACCGGCTGGAACCGCGTGATCCAGCTCCGTCGAATCATCGGCTTGTTCGCGTTCTTCTACGTCGTACTCCATTTCCTGACGTACATTGTGCTCGATCAGTTCTTCGCATTCGATTTCATTGTCGACGACATCATCGAGCGCCCCTACATCACTGTCGGCTTCCTGGCGTTCGTGCTGCTGATCCCTCTCGCCTGGACCTCGACGCGCGGCTGGATCCGGCGGCTTGGGCGACGCTGGCAGCACCTGCACCGCGCCGTCTACGTGAGCGCGGCGCTCGGTGTGCTCCACTATTTCTGGAAGGTCAAGGCCGACACACGCGAACCGCTGATCTTCGCCGCGATCCTCGCAGGTCTGCTGCTCTTCCGACTGCCGCACGTGCGCAAGCTGGCCGCGCGACGACATCCCAAACATCGAACGACCGCGTCCGCGCCGACTACGGCTGCACCCCAGACCGTGCAGACGACCGGACCGTAGAGGCGACTTCCCGATCGGCAAGGGGACCCGTGGCCCGCCAGGGCGCGGTTCCTGCTGTAACCCACACCCAGAGTAAGGGTTGGGCCCGGTGTACGATCTTGGAATCAAGAATGAATGACACCGGCCGCCCCGTGTCCATCGTCGTATTCCGTGCGTCCATCGGTCAGGAGCCCATGAAGTCCGCAGTCATTCTCCAGTGCTCACTCGTCGCGCTCCTCGGCACAGCCACGGGCTGCATGACGGAACAGGATCAGGGCCGCGAGCCCGCGACCGGCGAGGAACGCGCGCCCGCGGCGCCGCGCGATACGGCCGCAACCGGCGCGCCCGGCGACACCGCGGATACGACCGTTGTCGACACCGCCAGATCGGGTCCGGCGGAGACCGCGTTCGATGCCTTGGCACGTAGCGGTCTCGCTCGATCGGCCGGCTCCGCACCGCCACAGATTCGAGGGATATACCTCAACGCCTACGCGGCAGGCTCGCGTAATCGCCTCGCACAGCTGCTCGCCCTCGCGGACCGCACCGAGATCAACACCTTCGTCATCGATGTTAAAACCGAAGCCGGCATCCACTATACGAGCGACAGCGAGCTCGCACGCTCGCTCGCCCAACCCGGCCACGTGACGATCGGCAACCTCGCCGCACTCGCGGACACCCTGCACGCCCACGACCTGCACGCCATCGCACGCATCGTCGTCTTCAAAGACCCGATCCTGTCGAAGGCGAATCCCGCGTGGTCGATCCGCAAGCCCGACGGCTCGCTTTGGCGAGACAAGAAAGGCAACACCTGGGTCAGCCCGTGGAACACCGATGTCTGGGACTACAACGTCGAGATCGCGCGCGAGGTCGTCGAGGCGGGCTTCGATGAGATACAGTTCGACTACGTCCGCTTCCCCGAGGCGTTCCCCAGCCTCCCCGAACAAGTGCACCCCGACGCCGCGGGCACGAAGACCGAAGCGATCGTCACATTCCTCACTCGCGCTCGGAGCCGCCTCCACCCGCTCGGCGGCATCGTGGCGGCCGACGTGTTCGGCCTCTCGCCGAACGACCCGAGGGACGTCAACATCGGACAACAGTGGGAGCCGATCCTCGCCGTCGCCGACCACGTCCTGCCGATGGTCTACCCATCGCACTACTTCCCGACGCACCTCAAGGGCGTGCCCCGGCCGAACCGGATGCCGTACGAAACCGTGTTCACATCACTCGGCATCGGCGTCATCCGGGCGACTCGGCTCGCCGACGCCGGCGTGCAACCCGCACGCGTCATCCCCTGGCTGCAGGCGTTCAGCGCACCATGGGTCGACCGCAACTTCGACTACGGGCCCAAACAAGCCGAGGCTCAGATCCGCGGCGTCTACGCCGTCGGCCTCGACGACTGGATCTTCTGGCACCCCGGCTCGAAGTACGAGCAAGTCGCGGCCGCGTTCGAGCCGAGCCTCAGCTCACGAGCGGTCGCATTCGACCCGACCGATGCCTTGCTCGCCGCCGCCGACCTTATCGAGCGCGCCGGCATCGTCGATGTGAGGCGGAAGCTCGCCGAAACGCTTCGCGCCGGCGAGATCCGTTAAGCAAGCGTCGGCGGACGCCCGCTCCGCCGATCACCCCCGCCTACCTTCGCAGCTCTGGGGACGTTGTTTACAATGGGCCAGTTGGTGGAACGGGGGCCGGCTGATTCCGCGCGCCCGGCACCGCCGGCGGCTCAATCGCCCGATGGCCCGTCGCCCGCCCCGCTCCCGGAGGCCGATGAATCCGTCTGCCCGCCCGGCCCGATCTCGCCCGCCGAGCCGCTCGGCTCGCTGCGCGCCGCGCCGCGAGCGGCCCGCTCATCGAGCTCGCGTCGCAGCTCGTCGATGCGTGATTGCA
>JBOHRM010000342.1:0-3605 GCA_050732715.1 Longimicrobiales bacterium | reverse complement strand
ACCTACGATGTGCGTCTCGGGTCCGTCGCGATCCGTCGCGACGGACCGGTGCGGTTCGAGGTGCGGGCGCCCGAAGGCTGGCAGGTGCTGGCCAACGGCCGCCGCACCGATTCGCCCGCGCGTCCGGCGTCGCCACCCGCCGACGGTGTGTGGCGTTATCGGCTGCCCGAACCCATTCTCTTTCGGGCGGTATCCGATCAGGTGAGCGCCCACAGGTGATGCGCCTCATCGGCAATCAGGTCGGGGAACTCCTCGGGGAAGAACAGCTTTGCGCCCGGCACGCGTCGCACGCCCTGCGAGTTGCCGAAGCAGCGATCGAGGTAGTCCGGGCTGTCCGGCGAGAAGATGGTGTCGCCGGTGCCCCAGACGATACGGGCCGGTATCCGACAGCGGCCGAGCTCGGACTCGATACCCGCCAGGACATTCGGAGCGAGCGCCAGTGCGTAGGCATGCGTTCTTTCCGGCGCGTGCACGAGCGGCGCCAGGCGCCAGGTATATCTCGATCGTCTCATCATCGACGTTTTCGGGATACGTGTATGTCATCCCGGCGAGCCCGTCGGGCGAGCGCGCAAGCGCCTTGTCCGCCAGCCACGGCGCCAGCCATTCCGAGACAAACCGCCCTTGCCGCGCCAGCTCGATCACGGGTAGCAGCGCTGCCGGCGGGCAGTCGGGCTCGGCGTCGCAGTTGGTGAGCAGCAGGCTGCGCACGCGGCGCGGATGACGGACCGCGAGCCACTGCGCGACTGCGCCGCCACTGTCATTGGCGACGACATCGACCGACGGAATCTCGAGCACGTCCATCAGCTCGACCAGCATCGCGACCTGCGCGTCCAGCGCGACGCTCTGACCGTCGGAGACCTCGGTGTAGCCGAGTCCCAGAAAATCCGGCGCGATGCATCGGCGATGCAACGACAAGCGGTCCAGCGCGCCTCGCCACTGAAAGCCGTTGAGGGGAAAGCCGTGCAGGAACAACGCTCCGTCTCCCGTGCCCCGCTCCACATAGGCGACGTTCCCGAACCGAGTGTCCACGATCCGCCGCGCGGCGTGGAAGGCCGCCGCGTTCATCGGCGTCCCAGCGCCGGCCGCCGGAGAGCGCGGTGCACGGCCGGCCCCTCGGGATGCGCATCCCGTGAGCACGCCGGCTGCCAATACACCCGTCGCGCCCGCGATGAAGTCTCTGCGATCCATCTCATCCCCCCTGGAAAGAGTCCAGTCGTTTCGATGAGCGACAACGATCGGATGTGCGCCCGCATGGCATCAATTCCCTCGGACGTCGTGATTCCATGACCTTCGAGGTCATTGATCCCGAGTGCGCGCGACGGTATGCTGTCGCCGTGAATCGCATCGTCTCTCGCCGGCCGCCACCGCCCCGACCGACGCCTCACCTCGGCGCCCTACTGCGCGAGTGGCGCGCGGCACGTCGCCTTAGCCAGCTCGACCTCGCCCTCGATGTCGGCATGTCAGCACGCCATCTCAGCCACATCGAGACCGGCAAGGCGCAACCGAGCCGCGACATGATCACGCGCCTCGCCGATGCGCTCGAGATGCCGCTGCGCGAGCGCAACGCGCTGCTCATCACGGCAGGGTATGCGCCGAAGTATCCGCAGACCGCGCTGGGCACGCCGGAGCTGGCCCAAGTGCAACGCGCGATCGAGCTCATCCTCGGCCAGCAGGAACCGTATCCGGCGTTCCTCGTCAACCGGTATTGGGACGTGCTGATGGCGAATCCCGCCGCATCGCGCATCAACCGCTTCGTGATGCGCGGCCGCACCAGCGCGCACCCCAACATGGTGCGCCGATTCTTCGACCCGAACGACCTACGCGCCGCTGTCGTGAACTGGGAAGAGGTGGCGGGTGATCTCATCCACCACCTCCATGACGAGGTGACGGCAACACCTACCGACACCGCAGCACGTGCACTGCTCGATGATGTACTGAGCTATCCGGGCGTTCCCACGCGCTGGCGTGTGCGTGAGTTGGACGCGGCGCCGCCACCGCTCCTGACCGTAGTGTTTCGTCACGACCAGCAGGAGCTCCGCTTCTTCTCGACCATCACGACGTTCGGAACCCCGCGGGACGTGACCCTCGAAGAGCTGCGCATCGAGTGCGTCTTTCCTGCAGACGATGCGACCGCGGAGATCTGCCGAGCACTCGCACGCGATGCATCGCGTGCGGCTCCATAGGGGAACACGCCGAGACGATGGCCGACCTGATCCGGCGATTCCTGTCACAAGCACCTGAGCACCGATCAGATGGCGCGCAACGCGACGCCGTTCAACCAGCGGCCGCTCACGCTCGCGTCGACATCGTCCTCCAAAGTGCGACGAAGTACCTCGGGGGCCACGGCGACCTCGTCGCCGGCGTCATCGTCGGCTCGCGCGAGTCGCTCGCCCTACAGATCCCAACGATCATTGCAATGCTGCTGGTGGCGCTGTCGGGTTGTGATCGCGTGCCCCAGAGCTCCGAGAACTCGGACGTCAGGGTGCTCGCCACCGACCTCCACGTCGTGGCGACCGCCGAATCCATCGCCGTCGTCGAGGACCTCGCCGTCCTCCCGGACGGGACGGTGTGGGTGCTGAACTCCGTGGAGCCGTTCTTCGTCGGCTTCGCTCCTCAGGGCAGCATTCTCGCCGCTCACGGGCGCGCCGGTGGCGGTCCGGAAGAGTTCGGGGCGCCCTCGGGATTCGTCGTCGGCGGACTGGACGGCGAGGCGTGGGTCTTCGACGGCCGCCGCCCTGCTCGGACGACGGAACGATGTGGCTCCGGCCGCTGGACTTCGAGCGCGGCGGCCTGCGGGGCGGGCAGGCGTGGCTACGAATCGCGCCCGACGGCGAAATGCACGAAGTCCGATTCCCGGAGCGCTTCGACCCGTATCGTTTTGGCTCCCAACGGATCTGGGGCGTGCACCGGGACGAGCTCGATGTTGCCTCCGTAGCATGGATTACCGAGCGCCGCCCTCAGTATCGAGCAGGTCGACCGGCACCCGACCACTGTGTAGGGAGGCGCACCGAGCCCGCGCCCGCGGAGAACGATCAGCGGCTTGCGTGCGTCACAAATTTGTATACTCGGACGTTCGCGAGATGGGCGACGGGGCGACGACGCTCACTTCAACCGTCGCGCGAGTCTAGGGGAAGGGCTCGCGGCGACTCGCCCGTGGAAATCCTCGAAATCTGAATGAATGACTTGCCCGCCTCTCACGGATACCGTGCGCCGGAGCACAGCAGCCCAGGCCTTGCTGTGTGCACAGTATGCAAGGTGGCGGCGCGAGCCCACCATCAACTCCGAAGGAGGCGGCCGATGAGGTCCCCTACGGCAGGTTCGTTCGTGCGCTGCATCCTGGTCACAACGCTGCTGATGCCCGTGGCGGGCGCGCTGGCCGCGCAACAGGCGACGCTGCGCGGGCGTGTGCTCGATGAGGCGGGCGCGGCGGTGCCGAGCGCGGCGGTCCGCGTGCAGGGTACGAACACGGCCACGGTGGTCGAGCGTGATGGCACGTACGCGCTGACGCTCGCGCCGGGCACGTATCGGGTCGAGGCGAGCGGGCTCGGGTACCGCGCGGCGGTCGAGAGCGTGACGCTTGCCGATGGTGAGACCGAGACGCTGGA
>JBOHRM010000341.1:0-5615 GCA_050732715.1 Longimicrobiales bacterium | reverse complement strand
CTCGCGCTCCTCGACGTGCTTCTTCACGTACGGGTGCGCCATGCGCGCGGTCACGTTCCACTCGATGTTGCGCACGTCGTCGCCCGGCTCGTACTCGCGCACCTCGGCGAACTCCATGCCCTGGCCGCGGAACACCGACTGATATTCGCCGCCGAAGATCGAATCGACGAGGCCGCGCGTCCGCAGGTCGAGGAGGCGGACCTGCTTGAGGATCTCGCGCGGGACGGCCGCTCCGCTCACGGCACGTCGACCGCCGCGAAGACGCGAGTCACGATGTCATCCGAGGTGACCTCCTCGGCCTCCGCTTCGAAGCTGGTGATGATGCGATGGCGTAGCACGTCGGGCCCGATCGCCTTCACGTCCTCGGGTAGAACGTAGCCGCGCCCGCGCAGGAACGCATGAGCCCGTGAACACACCGCCAGGTAGATGGTGGCGCGCGGGGAAGCGCCGTACTCGATCAGTGGCGCGAGGTCGGGCAAACCCTGCGCCGCGGGGTCGCGCGTCGCGTGGATCAATGCGACGATATAGTCCTCGATCTTCTCGTCCATGTAGAGCCCGAAGATCGCTTCACGCGCGGCGAAGATGTCATCCGGCGAGGCGACGTGCTCGATGACGGCGAGAGGCTGACCCGCCATCCTGCGCATGATCTCCTTCTCCGTATCCTTGTGCGGGTAGCCGACGCGCAGCTTCAGCATGAACCGGTCGACCTGGGCCTCGGGGAGCGGGTACGTGCCCTCCTGCTCGATCGGGTTCTGCGTGGCCAACACGAGGAACGGCGCGGGCAGCGGGAACGTCTGGCCGCCGATCGTGACCTGATGCTCCTGCATCGCCTCGAGCAGCGCGGACTGTACCTTGGGCGGCGCGCGGTTCACCTCGTCCGCGAGCAGGATGTTCGCGAAGATCGGACCCTTGCGCGGCGAGAACTCGCCCGTGCGCTGGTTGTAGATCATCGTGCCGACCACGTCGGCCGGCAGCAGGTCGGGCGTGAACTGGACGCGCTCGAACGCCGCGTCGATCGATTCGGCGAGCGAGCGCACGGTCAGCGTCTTGGCGAGGCCGGGCACCCCCTCGAGCAGCACGTGCCCGCCGGCGAGCAGCCCGATCAGCAGCCGCTCGATCATCTCGTCCTGTCCGACGATTCGCTTGTTCAGCTCGCGCGTGATCCTCTGCGCGAGTTGTCGCCCGAGCTCGATGTCGTGTGAGACCGCGGTTTCCTGAGCCAAGCTACCTCCCGATGATGAATCCACCGCCCTGGTCCGTCATTCATCATGCATCATGCATCATTCATCATTACCGTTTGATCCTGCCACCCCGGTCCTCATGCCGAAACACCCATGCCGCCATGGCGCCGGGCCGGACATCGAGGCGGCGCGGGTCGGGCTCGATGTCCAGACGCGAGCCCATCTCGGCGCCGAGCCCCTCCTCGACCGATGCCAACATCCCGCCCGCGCGACGGCTCCATTTACGCCAATTCGAGGGACGGAGATCCACCCAACCGTTGTCGACCAGCCGGCGCGCGTCGGTACGCTGGCCCGGCCGCGGCTCGACCTTGACCTCCGGGCCGCGCAGCAGGTGGCCGCCGTCCGACAGAAGGATCGCCAAGCCGATCGAGAGGATGCGGATGCGCAGGTCATCATCCGCGCGGATGAGCGCCTCGGCGCGCTCCGCCGTCTCGACCGGATCGAGATCGGTGATCGAACGCAGGTCGGGGAACAGCCGCGCGAGGATCGCGCCTTCGAAGAGCAGTTTCGAGAGGCGCGGCGGGCCCAGCATCTCGTACGCGATCGCCTCCGTGCCGTGCTCGCGCTCGAGCGCGGTCATCCGAGCGAGCGCGGCTTCGCGCAGAACGCCGGCGCGATAGGTCGGCCCCGACGTCGCCGCATCGAGCGCACCGACGATATCCCGGCCGGTTGGATAGCCGCGAATCTCGCGGACCACGTTCTCGGCGATCTCCTCGGGCGTGATGTACTCCATCGAGCCGAGCGCCGTGAGCGCCTCGAACTCGGGGAGGCTGAACAGCCCGTTCTCGCCCGCGTCGAGGAACACGCCCTCGAGGCTGCGGCCGATCGCGCGGTACGGCGGCGTGGGATCGTCGTCGGTTCCCTGCCCGATCGACCCGTCCGCGGCCGACCACCGGTCCGGAAACGCGCCGTCCAGCGGCACGGCGGCGGTCGCGTCGTAGCATGGGATCGGCCGGCCGCGTCGCGCGATCGGGCCGAACGCGATGCGCTTCCAGCTGATCGCGGCGGTGGGTTTGATCTCCTTGACCGCCGGCGCGCCCGGTGTGCGCGCCATGAGATAGAGCAGCAGCGTGTGCGCGCCTGCGATGCCCGCCTTCGCGAGCAGCATCCGGCTCGGACGCTCCTCGGAATGCGTGAAGGGGATGTTCAGCCCCATCCCGCCCGTGCCGGCGGTCCCGATCTTCATGTAGAATTCCGTGCCGGCGCGACGCATGCTCTCGAGCGCGATCTGCGCGTGCCGGATCATCTGCGGCAGGTAGAGCGTGGCAAGGTGCGCCTCGACCGCTTCGAGCGTGGCGTGCGACGCCGCGGCCCTCTCCCTGAGCGTGACCGCGCTGTCGAACATGTTCTGGTAGGCGAACGCCGTGGCGGTGTTGACGCAGTCGATGATGATGTGCGGACGCCGTCGCGCGATCAACGAACCGAGCGCGGAGCGGCGAACGACGTCGTCATTCAACTCACCGTAGAGGTCATCCAGCAGCCGCGCGCGCCCCACGGGGTCGGCAAGGATGTCGGAGCGCGTGCGGTCCTTCAATGACTCGGGCAGAAAGATGTCGCCCCATTCGATGCCGATGCGCAGCTCCGCGCCCGCGTGCGGATCGCGCTGCAAGTCCGCCGCGGCCGCGTCAGCCTCTTCTCGAGTGAGCCCGCACAACACGATCGATGAAGGCGAGTGCTCGAGCAGCTGCCGAGCCACGGCCATGCCGACGAGGCCGGATCCACCAAGGATCAGGATGCTTCGACCTTCGATATCCACTAGCGGTTGCGAGTTGCGGGTTGCGGGTTGCGGGTTGCGGGTTTAGCGCTGCTCCTTCGGTTTCGCGCTCTGCCCGCGTACTGCCTCTGGCTCGGAGTCCCGAACGGCGGCGTCGATGCGCTCGACCTCGTCACGGCCGAGCACGCGCCAGCTCCCCGGCCCGAGGCCGCCGAGCTCGACGGGTCCGTAGCGTAGACGGATGAGCCGCCGCACGGGGAAACCGATCGCGTCCAGCATCCTTCGTACCTCACGTTTGCGGCCTTCGCACAACGTCAGCCTGAGCGTGGACGTCTGAGCCGTTTCACGCATCCGCTCGACGGAGACCGCGCGCGCCGTGCCATCGTCGAGCTCGACCCCCTTCACGAGTCGGGCGAGCTGAGCGTCGGGTGGGCGACCTTCCACCTCGACCTCGTACACGCGCTCGACGCGAAAGCGCGGGTGCATCAGCCGGTGCGCCGTATCGCCGTCGTTCGTCAGCAGCATCAACCCCTCGCTCTCGCGGTCGAGCCGTCCGACGTGGAACAGCCTGCGATATCGATGCGGCAACCGATCGTAGACGGTCTCGCGTCCATGCGTATCGCGTCTCGTGCTCACCACGCCGCGCGGCTTGTGCAGCGCCACCCACAGCCGCCGCTCGGGCCGGACCGGACGACCGTCCACCTCGACCGTGTCGCGGTCCGGATCGAGCTTCACGCCTAGCTCGGTCACGAGCTGGCCGTTCAGACGCACGCGTCCCGCGAGGATCAGCTGCTCGGCGGCGCGGCGTGAGGCGATGCCCGCCTGCGATAGGTACTTCTGCAAGCGGAGCGGGCCGCCCATCAGGCCTCACGTTCGCCGCCATCATCATTCGTGGGCCGGACCTCCCCCTCCTCCCCTTCCTCCGCCTCCGGCGACGCCGAGGCCAACGCCGGCCGTTCTTGCGCCTTCAGCGCGTCGGGCACCGCGATGTGCAGCGCTTCCGCTTCGGCGGCGGCCTCACTCGACAACGGCGTCGGCTCGGCAGATCTCGGCGCCGAGGACGCGAGCACCATGGCCGGCACACTCGGCTCCGCACCGTTCGGCTGGGTGAGCGATTCCGAACGCAGGACCACGGGCAGCTCGTTCGGCCGAGGCAAGTCCTCGAGCGACTGGAAACCGAAGTGCTCGAGGAACTTCCTCGTCGTACCGTACAGAAGCGGCCGGCCCAAACCCTCCGATCGGCCGACAGGCTCGATCAACTCGCGCTCCTGAAGCGTCCGCAGCACAGCACTCGACTGCACGCCCCGGATCTCGTCGATCTCGACACGGCCGATCGGCTGGCGATACGCCACGATCGCGAGCACCTCGAGCGCCGGCATCGACAACTTCGCCGGCTGAGGCACGGTGTCGAACCGCTCGAGCACCGCCGCGTACTCGGGGCGCGTCAACAGCTGGAACCCGCCGGCGACCTCGTAGATCTGGAAGCTGCGTTCCTCGCGGTCGTACCCATCGCGCAGCTCATCGATCACCGCCGTGACCGTGTCCTCGTCCAATCGCTCATCGAGCCGGCAGAGATCGCTGGCCGCGAGCGGTGCGTCGCTCGCGAACAGCATCGCCTCAATCATCTGTGTCAGTCGCATCCGGGTTACGGGTTGCGGGTTGCGGGTTACGGGTTGCCGTGGCTCCCACTCGTTCCGACGCACCCACTCCGCCGACGGGGTCCGAGTTCATGTCCGGCGTTGCGTCCCTCCTTCGGTAGACCCACAGCGTGGCGAACGGAGCCCGCTGGCGCAGCGCGACCTCGCGCCGCTTCGCGAGCTCGAGGCTGGCCAGCAGGGTGACCACCGCGTGCAGCCTGTCGCGGAACGGCGCGACCAGCCGCCGGAACTCGATGCGACCGACGCGCACCAGCACCCGCGCGATCAAGCCGATCTTCTCCTCCATCGGCACCGGCCGCGGCGCAACGCGGTGCTCGATCGGCCGACGCGCTCGATCCGCGAGCGACAGCGCCGCCGCAAACACATCCTCCCACGCGAGACGAAGCTCCTTCACCGCCGGCGGCTGCGCGCGCGGCGGCACCCAACCTCGCCCAAATGACCGGCGCCGCTGCCGCTCCGCTTGCTCGAGCCGCAGCGCGGCCTCACGGAAATGCTCATACTCGAGCAGCCGCCGCACAAGCTCGGCTCGCGGGTCCTCGAGCGCCTCAGCCGACAAATCGGGCCGCGGCAGGATCATCTGCGCCTTGAGCCGCACCAGCAGTGCCGCCATCTCGAGAAACTCGCCCGCCCGGTCCAACCCGAGCGACTCGGCCCCGTCGATCGCGGCCAGGAACTGCGCCGTGATCTGCGCGATCGGTATGTCGAAGATGTCGATGTCCTGCTCCCGTATCAGATGCAGGAGCAGGTCGAGCGGACCCTGGAACCGATCCAGCTCGACAATGAAGGCGTCGTCGGCGAAATCGCCGTACGCGGCCGCTACAGTCGTGACTCGAACCGCGTGCGGTATCAGACGTTCGGAGGTTGGAGTACAGTGCCGTAACGGCGGCGCAAGGTAGGCCATGCGCCGCGTGGGCGCCAGGTCGCGCGCACACACGTGCGCGGGGTGCCCGATTTCCCTAGTGTCCCGTCCCAGAAGTTCCTTGCGCATCGAGAACGCCGATG
>JBOHRM010000340.1:0-3995 GCA_050732715.1 Longimicrobiales bacterium | reverse complement strand
GCGCCGAGATCTGCCGCGTTAGCAGCGTCATGCGGCCGTACGTCGAGTCCCTCGTCCTATGACGCCTTCGGCTGACGGACTGGCGGTATCGGTCCAGACGCGACTCGTGCGACACGCCAAGACTCTGGGCGTTGATCCCAATCTCGTCCTCACGAGGTTCGCCGTTGAGCGTTTCCTGTACCGGCTCTCGCGTTCACCGCATACCGAGCGGTTCGTCCTGAAAGGGGCACTACTCCTTCTCGCCTGGCTGGGCGAAACGACGCGTCCCACCCGCGATGCGGATCTGCTTGGATTCGGCGATCTTTCCGACCAAGCGCTGCTCGAGATGTTCCGGGAGATCTGCCAGGTCCGAGTGGAGCGGGACGCGATGACGTATCTACCCGAGACCGTGGCCATCGCCCCTATCCGGCCCGAGGACGCTTACGGCGGCAGGCGAGTGACGGTCCAGGCGCGTCTCGGATCGGCGCGGCTCCGCGTGCAGGTGGACGTCGGAATCGGAGATGTGGTCACGCCGGCGCCCGAATGGCTGGAGTATCCGGCTTTGCTCGATTTCCCCGCGCCCAGACTCCGCTCGTATCCGCCGGAAACCGTCATTGCGGAGAAGCTTCACGCGATGGTGGTTCTGGGCTCCAAGAACAGCCGCATGCGGGACTTCTTCGATATCGACGCCCTCGCGGCGGCCGAGTCGTTCGAAGGACGGCGCCTGGCAGATGCACTGAGCGCCACGTTCGGGCGTCGCAGGACAGCTCTACCGGACCAGATTCCACTCGCGCTGACAGCCGAGTTTGCGGCCGCTCCAGAGAAGGAAGCGCAGTGGCAGGCGTTTCGTTCCAAGAATCGCCTCGATGAGTCCCCCGAGACCTTGACGGAGCTTGCCACCCGCGTCGCTGCGTTCCTTCAGCCCGTGATCGAGGCCGCGCGGACGGGCAGAAGACGGACCGCCATTTGGCCGGTAGGCGGTCCCTGGCAGGAGGAATGACAGGACCCCCAGGCCGGCGGACTCTTCCACAGGTACGGGCGATCACACCCGAGTGCTCGGGACCTTTCGTGTAGGTTGGTAGACGTTCGTGCCAGCTCTGAAGGGACACGGGTTTCTCGGAGGGAGCACCGTTCACAAGCCATCAACCGTCCACGGAATCGGGGCAGGCCCAGTCGTGGCAGCTCGCGGCGGCGTTGCGGCTCGGCAGGCTCACCGGCCGGCGCAACAACGCCGTCCGTCAGCTCCTGTGGTCGGATATCGACTTGCAGGAAGCGACGGTGACCTGGAGCGCCGAGAAGGACAAAACGGGTCGGGAGACGGTCACGCTCCTGCGCGCGGAGGCGGTGGAGCTGCTCAAGGGCTTGCCGAGCCGGGGAATCGGAAACGCCCCGGTCTTTCCGAGCGAAGGCAATCCGGCCGTGCCTACCTCGAGCGACACATTTCAAACATGGTTGCAGCGGGCCAAGAAGAGCCTTCTCAAAGCAACCGGGGACGAAGCGGAGCGGAAGCGGTGGGAGATCAAACTCGCCTGGCTCGGCTACCACGGGAGAAACGGGCATACGTCCGTGATCCGAAGTTCCGGAAGCTGGACGCGAAGGTCCAAGAAATCCTTACCGGAACCGATGTGAGCACCCTGCGTCGAATCTACGACGAGGTCCCATCGATGACCAACGTGCGGAGTGGGCGAGGGTCGGCCTCGGCTGATTCGCCGCCAACCGACAGTATGAACCGACAGCATGGGGTCAGAGCAGCAAACCCCCACACCACGCAAGTGACGTAGGGGATTCCACTTACCGAAGCTCCCGCGAGAGGACTCGAACCTCTGACCCGACGGTTAACAGCCGTCTGCTCTACCAGCTGAGCTACGCGGGAATGTGAACCGCTAAATCTAGCGAAATCACAGGTTTCCGTCAAATTCGGTTATGTTGTCGATGTGCCCATATTGTCGGTTGATGCTGTCGGTTGGTGTGAGCCTGCCGAGCCGCAACGCCGCGAGCTGCCATGATGGCGAATGCTCGATCAGCTTGCTGTTGAACTCCCGGAAGGCGAGGTTGAAGTCGGCGCGACGACGCATTTGAGGCCTTGACCGGCTCGTCGGCGCCGGGCCTACCTCGCGTCGGCGTGATAGAATGAGGTCCTGAGCCGCTCGCGCATTGAAACTCCCGCGCCGGGCTTCGGCGATCGGCCAACGGTGAGTCCAGGCATGCCGCGATGCCATCGCGGCGGCGAAGGTTCCGATATTTCCGCCGACGTATCACCGCGCCGGCCGCGCAGGTAGTTCGCCTGTTCACGGCCGTGTAGATCGGATACCGAGCTACGGGAACAGGGCGCTCTGCGACTGATCGGGGCTGAGCACCTCGCGGTAAGTCTGCCATCCATCAGGTGTCCTCCGGACGAGCACCAGGAAAGTCAGCGTTTCCGTGACAGCTTCCGCCCCTTCCACGAGCGCATAGCTCAACGTGTCCACACCGAACACGTAGACCCACTCCGCGTTCAATATCCGCATTTCTGTCGGGTGGATCGTCAGCGTGGCACCATCCGGGAGCGGCGGCCTGCGCCGGAACGCGGCCACAATCGAATCCCGCCCATAGATCGGCGGGGTGCCCGGTGTTATGAGGACGCCGTCTTCTGCCCAGGTCGAGGCGTACAGCTCCGCGTTTCCGGACTGGTCCGCCTCCATAACGACCGCCCCCAGGCTATCGAGAGCGCCACGAATCGCGGCCGTGTCAATAGCTAAGCCTGGATCGGACGGCGGGTGACTCTGCGGCTGACACGCCACAGCGAGCTGACATGCCACCAGGATGAGTGCGCGTAGGAGCGGCATACTTTTCATGACACTACTCGTCGCTTGATGGAGAAGGTTGGATCCGTGCGCCGGTCGGGCCGGCGGTTCGTGGATCGGTCGGGCGTCCGCCCTCCACCTTGGTGTCGACGGCCATGCCCGAGTCTCGCCCTGGTGAACACGGAATTGGAGGTGTGGTGGGCCATCCTCCTTGCACGGCCGCGACGCCGAGCGCGTTGAGGCGTGCAGACCGGGCGCTTATGTTGTGTCAGGCCGACGGTACGCGGCCTCTCACTCGCCGTACGTGGAGACGAGCCAATGCCGGACGCCCACGCACGTGTCGCGCGGCTTCTCGTGGGGCTTCAGGACGGCGATGCCGCAGCCCTCGCTCAGCTCTTCGCGCTGCTGTACGACGAGCTGCACGCGATCGCCCACCGCCAGCGCCGCCGGTGGGACGGCGACGAGACGCTCCAGACCACGGCGCTCCTTCACGAGGCTTACCTGAAGCTGGTCGGTCAGGCGCGGTTCGGGGCCGAGAGCCGCGCTCACTTCCTCGCGCTCGCGGCCCGGGCGATGCGCCACATCCTCTGCAACTATGCCCGGGATCGGAGAGCGCAAAAGCGAGGCGGCGGCCTCGATCCCGTCGAGTTCGACGAGTTGAATGCGGACGCGGCCCGGCTCGCGTTCACGGCGGCGCCGTCGGACGCGCTCATCGCGTTGGATGAAGCGCTGCGGCGGCTCGAGCAGACCGATCCGCGACAGGGCAAGGTGGTCGAATGCCGCTTCTTCGGCGGGCTGACCATCGAGGAGACGGCCGCAGCGCTCGGCGTCTCGCCGCGCACGGTCAAGCGGGACTGGGCCGTGGCGCAGGCGTGGCTGCATCGCGAGATGGAGGCCATCGCATGACCGATCCGCGCCCCCATGCTGACCGGGACCGGCTCGGCGCACTGTTCGAGCGGGCGCTGGCCCTGCCGGCCGTGCAACGGGCCGCGTTCGTCGCGGAGTCCTGCGGGGACGACACCGCGCTCTACAACGAGCTGGCCTCGCTGCTCTCCTCGCAGGAAGCGGCGCCGGACTACCTCGAGCGGCTGGGACAGCACGTCATGCCGGCGGCGCTCGGCGAGTTGGCGAGTCTGGACTTCCCTGCCGGGCGCGTTGTCGGCCGCTACGAAGTCTTCGAGCGCATCGGCGGTGGCGGCATGGGCGTCGTATACAGAGCGCGCGACCCGGAGC
>JBOHRM010000339.1:0-1802 GCA_050732715.1 Longimicrobiales bacterium | reverse complement strand
GCTCGCACGCATCCTCGCCGCATTGACGTAACCAGACGCACAGCCGCGCCAACTTCCGTGAGCGCGCGGCACACGCATTTTCGATCGACGTCCTGCTTCAACGACCCTGGCGGCCGGAGCGGCTCGGCTTACGGGTCCCCGCCGCACGAGTGCCGGCCCGCTTGGCCGGCGACGCACGCTCGTGACCGTCCGGCAACCGGTCGTAGTCGTCCGGTTCTATCGCTGGCGCTTTGGCTAGAAGCTCGAGAAAACGCGCCCGCTGGCCGCGGCGCGCACGCTCAGCGAGATATTCTTCGGCTTCCAGCGCGGCGACCTTCTCCGCCGCCGCGGTCGCCAAGAACTGGTTGACGGATGAACCATCCCGTGCGGCCAGCTCCTTCACCTTGCGGTGAATCGAATCGGGAAGTCGTAGGCTGATGGTGCTCATTCGAGTGCTCCAATCTGCGCGAGGATCTGAACGGGTGTGAAGACCTCCACACCAAAGCGCTCCGCTCCTCGAAAATGATTCACGTTCTGGGGTCACGATCGATGCATGGTCCGCGCCCACTGCGAGCTCCAGAATCGCTTCATCCTTCGCGTCCTTCAGCTGCGGTCGCCACAGAAAGTATATCCGACGTTGCTGCGCCATAGCACACAAACCGTCGATCAGGTCGTCGATCTCGCCAGCGGTGTATGTCGGAACCATTCCCGGACGCTTGCGAACTGCTTCATACTCGAGTACAACTGGCACGGAGAGATTCAGCTCGATCAGCCCCCGCGCCACGAGCTCGAGCCGACCGCACCATGAATCCGCGAAATCACCGCTCGGTCCTCCTTCTTGCCTAATACACTCATCGTACATATATTATGTGGAGGCTGTAATGAACAAGCGACCAGCTTAGGGCGACCGCTCACGACGGGGCGAACGGAATGGCGGGACCACTGAGTGCGATGGATTTCCACGTTTTGATGGTACTGGCGGAGAGGCCGAGCTACGGCTATGCGATCATGAAGGCGGTCACGGCGCAGTCTCGTGGCGCGGTCGCGCCGGAGATCGGGTCGTTGTATCGGGTGCTGTCGCGGCTGGTCGCGGAAGGCTGGGTGAAGGAGGCGGCTGCGCCGAAGGATGGCCGGCGCGGCGCGCGGGGGCTGCCACGGCGTTACTACGCGTTGACGGCCCAAGGTCGAGCAATGGCGAAATCAGAGGCGAGTCGACTCTCGCGGGTCGTGGCGTTGGCGCGTGAGCATGATCTCTTGCCGCAGGCTGGCGCGTGATGGGTGAAGGGCGGCCACGGGTCCCGTGGATGATCCGGTTCGCGCTCGTGGCGTTCCCGCGCGCCTTTCGAGAGGCGCACACCGCGGAGATGGCGGAGGACTACGCGGAGGCGTGGTCGGCGTGCGAGACGAGGTTTGCTCGCGTCTGGCTCGGTGCGAGAACGGTAGTCGACGTGGTCGCGAGCGGGTTGCGCGAACGTCGCGCCTTCCGTCAGCGTTCACGGCTGCAGCCCGCACGCATGGCCGGACGGCATTCGAGAGGTGTTCAACTCATGGATTCCATGATGCGTGACCTTCGGCAGGCCGTGCGCGGCCTGATGCGGCGGCCCGGCTTCACGGTGATCGCGGTGACGACGCTGGCGCTCGGCATCGGTGCCAACACAGCGATCTTCAGCGTCGTCAACGCAGTGCTGTTACGTCCGTTCGCGTGGGTGGATCCGGGGAGTCTGGTGATGGTGTGGAAGCATGGCGAGGACCCGAGCGAGCGCGGCGATATGTCGTTGCCGGACATCCAGGACGCGGCCCCCGTTGCCGTCGGTGGAGACGCT
>JBOHRM010000338.1:0-3377 GCA_050732715.1 Longimicrobiales bacterium | reverse complement strand
GGCCGAAGTCGAGCGTTGGCGCTCCAGGCGACATCGAGGTCCAATGTGCGCGCTCACCCGCGGAGCGAGCCTCGTCTCGCCGTGACGTAGCGTCCCCGGAGATCGGATCAGATCGATCCGGAAGTCTTTCGAGGCGCAGCCGAGCCGAGCGCACGTCCCGGCGTGCCCGGCCACAGTGTCGAATTGTAACCGCGTCCAACCCTCATGCGCGCGACCCCCATCCTGAGGTTTCGAGCTCTCAGTCTGTGCGCAATGCCACCATGGGGTCGACGCGTGCGGCACGACGGGCCGGTGGATAGGCGGCGAGCACGGCGGCGATGCCGAGGACCAGAGCGACGCCGCCAAAGATGAGCGGGTCCGTGGGTGAGAGCTCGAAGAGCAATGTTTCGAGCACGCGCGTGGTGAATGCCGCACCGGCGAGGCCGAGCACGACACCGGCGACGGCGAGGCGCGCGGTGCGGCCGATCGCGGTGGTTCGGATGTGCGCGGCGGTGGCGCCGAGCGCCACACGGATGCCGATCTCGCGAGTGCGACGGCCGACGCTGTACGCGGTGACGCCGTAGAGCCCGAGCGCCGTGATCAGCAACGCGATCAGCGAGAAGACACCCAGCGAAACGGCATAGAGCCGCTGCCGCGCAATGGACTCGGAGACGCGCGCACCCAGCACATCCACCCGTTCGATCGGGAGCAGGGGATCCACCGTACGGATGAGCGCGCGCAAGGACGCGGCCACGGCATCCGGGTCTTCCGCCGTTCGGATGCTGAACTTCAGATATGTGCCACCCGCGATAGGATAGTAGAGCTGCGGCGGCGGCGGCACGGCGAGATCCTGCTGGCGTGCGTCCGTTACGACGCCAACGATCCTGCCCTCGACGGCGCCGAAATACTTGATCGTTCGGCCAATCGGATCCTCGCCCGGGAAAAATGCTCGGGCGAACGCCTGGTTCACGACAACCACACCGGGCTCCTCGGCGCGAGCCGGCTCGAGACCCCCGCGCACCAGCCCGAGGCCGAGCACGCGAAAGAAGTCCGGGCTCACGGCGCTGAGCCACGCCCACGGTGCGCCGTCCGGCGTCTCGCGGCCGAGCAGCTCGATGCTCCCGATAGCCGCACCCGCGAACGGAACGGCGTCGCTCACGGCTGCAGCTTGGGCGCCAGGAAGCACATGCGTGCGCTCGAGGATCTCATCCACGAACGCCTGCTGCTCCTCAGCGGCGCGATAGCGTTGGATGGGTAGACGCAGTTCCGCGACGACCACGCGCGCAGGATCAAACCCGAAGTCCACGTTCATCAGCTTGACGAAGCTCATGCCGAGCAGAGCGGCACCCGCAAGCACGAGTGTGCCCAGCGCGACCTGTGCCACGACCAACACCTCGCCTGCCCGCACGCGCCAGGCGCTCGCGCCGCCGCCAGAGCTGCCGTCCTTGATCGATGTCGTAAGGTCCTCGGTCACCACGGCCAACGCGGGGAGTGAGCCGGCGAGCAGCCCGGTAATCGTGCTTGCGGCAACGGCCGCTGCGAGAATTCGGCCGTCAACGGCGATCTCGGCGGCCCGCGGGAGTTGATCACCGATCAGTCTGACGACCGACGGCACGACGACGTACGCTGCCAGCACGCCGGCCACTCCGCCACCCACGGCCAGGACCACGGCCTCCGTCAAAAGCTGTCGCGCCACGCGCGGGCGGCTCGCACCCAGCGAACGACGCACGGCTATCTCCCGCCGGCGATGAAAACCGCGCGCCAAGAGCATCGCCGCTACATTCGCGCACGCGATCAGCAGGACCAACGCCACGGCACTAAGCAGCATCACCAGCGGTGTGCGCACCTGCCCGACGATCAGGTCCCACAGCGGTTGCAGAATCGGACCCCAATCCGATGCGCCACGCCCGCTCCACGCGTAGCCTGCGAACGGGACCGCGAGACGATCCCGCGTCTCTGCGAAGTCGAGGCCCGGCGCGATTCGGCCTACCACCCAGTACCGGCCTCCAGGGAACCCGGATCCGCCGAGATCGGGCAGCGGCTCCGGGAGCGGCTGCCATAGCTGCACGTCGCGGGGATACTCGAAGCGAGGTGGCATCACGCCGACCACCTCATGGGTCACGCCGTCCAGCTCAATCGTATGCCCGAGCACGTCTGGCGCACTGCCGAGCCGCGACGTCCAGAAGCGATGACTCAGCACGACGACGGCGCGATCTTCCGTTGCATCTTCTGGCACGAACGCCCGCCCGAGCCTCGGCTGCACTCCGAGTACAGCAAAGAACGTAAACGACACACGACCCGAAAGGACCCGCTCAGGCTCTCCGAGTCCGGTCAGGACCGGGTCGCGGACATAGAAAGGAGCCGCGGCTTCGAACGCGCCTTTCTGCCCCATCACCAGCTCCACGCTTTCGCGTGACATCGTGGAGCCTTGGCCGGTGGCCGCCACCGGCCGCGGAATCACTCCAACGCTCACCAGCCGGTCCGGGTCGGCATAAGGAAGCGAGCGCAGCGCCACACCGGAAACCACGCTGAACGTTGTCGTCACCGAGCCGATCGCCACGGCGAGCGTGAGAATCGCCACGAGCGCGAAGCCAGGCCTCCTGCGCATCGCGCGCACCGCAAACCGCACATCCGCCAGCAGATCTTCGAGCAGCCGGATCCGGCGCCGGTCACGCATCGCCTCCCCGTGGCGATCCACGCCGCCGAACATGACCGTGGCGCGCCGCTTCGCTTCGTCGGGATTCATGCCCTCCCGCAGGTTCTTCGCGGTCTCCATCTCGATGTGGAAGCGCATCTCCTCGCCCATCCGCGCCTCCGCCGCAGAGCGCCGCAGGAACTCCCTCAGCCATGCCCGGACTCCGGTAATCCTGTTCACCGATCTCCTCCCCTAAGCGAGTATGACGATTCCATTCCGACGCGCGCGGCGGACCTCGTCACAGGGCCAGGCCAAGCTCCTGCCGGCTCAGGCAACGCCAACGCTCGCGCTGATACGTCCCGTACCATCCCCTACCTCGCCCGCAATACGTCGTCAATCGCCGCGGTGAACCGTTGCCAGCTCTCGATCTCTTCGCCCAGCGCACGAGAACCCGCACGCGTCAGCGCGTAGTAGCGCGCACGACGCCCGTTCTCCGTGGTCCGCCATTCGCTCGTGATCAAGCCGCGATGCTCGAGACGCTGCAACGCCGGGTACAACGAGCCCTGATTCACTTCGAGCTGCCCGCCCGACAACTGCTGAATCCGCTGGCCGATGCCCCACCCGTGCATCGGGGCGAGGGAGAGCGCCTTGAGCGCGAGGAGTCCGACCGAGCCGCGAAGAACATCCGACTGAGAATGGGACACCATTCAAGTCTCGCCGAATCGGTTTTTTCTAAGAATTCAATGAAGTCAATGGGTAAGAT
>JBOHRM010000337.1:0-3817 GCA_050732715.1 Longimicrobiales bacterium | reverse complement strand
TGGCTTTCAATGCGATTCGTAAGGATCATCCAGGCCGTCTCTCCAATGATTCGCAAATCAACCAGCAGCCTCTGCTTTTCAATGTAGAGAAGGTCAAGTTCGATCCGCCGCGGCCAGCCTAGTGCCGGATTCCCACGGATTTGGGCCTATCCCGTCATGCCCGGTCGGACGGCGAACCGGCCCCGCTGGCGCTCATCCATTCGTTCATATGGGCGACGTGAGAAGATCCTGAAAAATAGTCGCTTTACGATCCACTGTCCAACCGCAACTCAACCGGCGCGGCGGCCGGTTTTCTCCGCCTCCCGGCCGGATGAACTTTCACATGGGGATTCTGAAAAACCTGGCAAACCGCCCCGATCACCCGGTCGAGCTCTGCGTCTGTGAGATTCGATCCCGAGGGGAGGCAGAGCCCCGCTCAAAGAGGTCGGCGGAGACGTCGCCGCCGACGACCTCGCACCCCGCAAAGAACCGGCTGGAGGTGCATCGGCTTCCAGACCGGTCGGGCGTCGATGTTCTCGGCCTGGAGCGCGAGCCGGATCGCTTCGCGGTCCGTATACAGCTCCGGCGGGTCAATCGTGAGCGTCGTTAGCCAGCGCGTCTGTCGCCCGAAGGTCGCCTCGGGCATGAACTCGATGCCGGGGAGATCGCCGAGCGCCGCCCGATAGAAATCGAAGTTCCTCCGCCTCGCGGCGACCCGCTCCTCCAGTACCCGGAGCTGACCCCGTCCGATCGCGGCGAGCACATTGCTCATCCGGTAGTTGTAGCCGATCTCCGAGTGCTCGTAGTGCGGCGCCGGGTCGAGCGCCTGAGACGCGAGTTTCCTGGCCCGGGCGATCAGCGCCTCGTCGTCGGAAACGAGCATCCCGTCGCCCGAGATGGTTCAGGCACGTCCGCTCCCGAGGGGTCTGGCGGGGACACCGCCGACTTTCGCCCCATCCGGGAGATCGTCAATTACGACGCCTCCCGCGCCGACCACCACGTCGGCCCCGATGCGGATCCTGTGAATCACGATAGCGCCCGATCCGATCCAGCTTCGGGCGCCGAGCGAGACACCGCCCGAGAGCACCGCTCCAGGCGAGACATGCGCACCGTCAGCTACCTCGCAATCGTGCTCCACGACGGCCGCGCTGTTGATGATGACCGCCCTGCCGATCCTCGCCGCCGAGTTGACGACCGCACCGGCAAAGACGACGCTCCCGCGCCCGATCTCCGCCGAAGGGCTGACGACCGCGGCCGGGTGCACTACCGCGGGGGCGCCGAGATCTCCCAACTTCAAAACGATCTCGAGCCGACGCCGGCCGTCGCCCAGCGCTACCACGATGCCATCCGCCCCCGCCGGAAGGCTCAGCGGTCCGCCAATCTCGATCCCCCAGTCGGCTTCGAGGTGCACGATCTTCGCCCCACCCGGTTCCACCACGGTCCCCAGCTTTTCCGGGTCGGCGTCGATGAATCCCAGTACGTGGTCCCCGCCGGCCCTGATGGCATCGGCTACCACCTTTCCATGGCCCCCGCCGCCCCAGATCAGGAAGGATCTATCGAGCGGTGCCACGAAACCTCTCCATCGTCGCCTGGCCCTGGTGGCTGATCCCCACCCGCCGGAAAACACGTGCGAGGGTGAGCAGGAGGATCCGGATGTCCAGCTGGAGCGACCGGTTGTCGATGTACCAGACGTCGAGGCGGAACTTCTCTTCCCAGGTGAGGGCATTGCGGCCATTGACCTGCGCCCAGCCGGTGATCCCCGGCTTAACCTCGTGGCGCCGAGCCTGCTCGGGAGTGTATCGATCGAGGTATTCGGTCAGTAGCGGACGCGGTCCGACGAGGGTCATGTCTCCCCTCAGAACGCTCCACAGCTCCGGCAGCTCGTCGAGACTGGCGCTCCGCAGGAAGCGCCCGAGGCGAGTGAGGCGCGCGGCGTCCGCCAGAGGGGCACCCTCAGAGTCCTGGGAGTCCAGCATCGTCCTGAACTTGTACATCCGGAACGGCCTGCCGTGCAGACCCGGGCGCTCCTGGCGGAACAGGATGGGAGTGCCTAGTCGGATGCGCACCGCCAGCCCGATGACGGCCAGCACCGGAGCGAGCAGGGCCATGGCGATCACGGAAATCACCACGTCCAGGATTCGCTTGCTCATCGTGGCCCCGTCGCCATGAACGCCCTCCCATTGTTGAATTTATCAATAATCTACGATAGATGGCCTCCACGCGCCATCTCCGTGGTGAGGATATCCAAGACGGTCAGAGGCATCGCAATGGCTCTTCTCCGTCCGACTCATGAAGAACATCATGAAGCTGTCAGCCTGGAGAAAGCTGCCTCCATCCGATCGACACCTCGCGACAAGGAGAGGTTTTCTTCATAGAAGCGCCTCCCCTCGATACCCATCTCGCGCAGCCGCGTCGGCGGCAATGCACGTAGTTGTAGAACTGCCCTGCAGAGATCCGCTGCATCTTCCGGTCGGAAATTGATTCCCGCGCTTCCCTCGGCCACGAGAGCCGCCGCGTCTCCCCGAACCCCGCAGAGGATCGGCTTACCCGCAAACATGTACGCCTGGAGCTTCGAGGGAATGGTGATCTCGGAGAGCGGATCATGCTTGAGATGCACGAGTAGAGCTTCAGCCGAAGCCAGGATTCTTCCCACCTCCGAAGGCGGGCACCTCGGGAGAAATTCAATGTTCGGCAATCCGTCCGCAGCCTGCATAAGCCGCTCACAATCGACGCCGGAACCGAGGAGGGTGAACCTCACATCAGGTGCTTGCTCGAGAAGCAATCGCGCGGAATCCACTACTATGTCCAGCCCCTGGAGAATTCCCATCGTACCGGCGAAGAGTACCTGGAACCCCTCCCGCGTACCCACTTCACGTGCACGTAACGCGGCTTCTTTCGGCCGAGGATTCTCCGGGGACCAGTTATAGATCACCTCTACGCGTTCGGCCGGCATTCCACGCTCCACCAGATGGCGCTTTAAGCCCGGGGAGAGCACGAAGAGCTGGTCGGGAGATGAATAACTCGCGTCACTCCATCGCCGCAGGACCCGGAGACCTGCCGAGCTCCGGAGCATTCCGGAGGACTCGACCGATTGGGGCCATAAATCTTGCACGTCGAGCACCACCTTCGCTCCGGTGAGCCGCCGCAACAATGCGGCTGCCGGAACGAGAGTGATCAGGTTGTATACGTAGATCAGATCGGGCTTTTGCATCAGCCATGGCCCCAGCGCGGCTGCAGCGACCCCGAACGAGAGATAGTTCAGCGCCCGTTGTGTACCGCTCCGGTCGTGACTCGGGTAGTGAGCCACCCGAGTCACGGGCACACCCTCCACCATCTGCCGCGTCCATGGCCGAATGGAGTAGCCGTCGTATATGCGCCCGCCAGGGTAATTCGGAAATCCGGTCAGCACCTCGACGTCGTGCCCACGCGCCTTCAGCTGTTTCGCTAGGGGAAGTGACTTCAGATCCGGTTCTGGAGGGAACAGCTGTGTAAGGATGAGCACCCGCACGAGTCAGTCCGTCTTCCAGACTACCCGATTGACATAATCCGTATAGCTCAGAATGATACGGACCACCTTCTCCGAGACGTTGTCGATGCCATGATCAGAGATATCAAATAGCCTTATTCGCGACGTCATGTTGCCATAGGGTAACACGGCACCCGGAGCACCAGGCCAGCGTGGCAACGAATTCGAGTAGTGCTGTCCGCCTCGAGTGAAACCCTTCGGGACGGAATTGAAATCGATGTTCATAGATCGGGGCTCGACCATACAACGCGCTTGGCGTAGTCCGTATATCCTAGGATAATCCGCAGCACCTTCTCTGATACGTTCGGTACA
>JBOHRM010000336.1:0-1610 GCA_050732715.1 Longimicrobiales bacterium | reverse complement strand
ACTCACCAGGTCGCCGGCCGGCACCTCCCGCAGCCGCTGTGCGAGCGGCGCCGACTGCGCGACGTCCATCACCCGCTCGATCAGGAAACGCCGGCATTCCGGCAGATCCATGACCTCCTCGAGCATGTCGCGCACCTCATGCACCTCACAGAAGCGCGAAAGAATCGCCGTGAAACGATGGTGCTCGCGTCGCGCCTGCTCGAGATCGATGATGTCGTCGTAAAGGAAGTCCTCGCGCGTGGACGGCGTGACCGCGAGCAACTCCGGGCCCGGCGTGTGACAGATCACCTCGCGCAGCCGGCCGATCTCGGACCCGACCCTGACGCGGCTCGTCTCGCGCTCACCCACCGGGGCGAGGCGGGCGGCCCGCTCGCGCGGGACCGTCTCGGCAGGCGTCGCGTCCATGCTAACGGGTTCCGCGTTCCGAGTTCCGAGTTCCGAGTTGAATCACCTTGGGTCCCCTCCTGAATCGGCGAGCTCTGAGTCGCATGTCCTGCCACCGAGCCCGACTCCCGACTCGCCAAACTCACAAACTCGCTTCGCTAACTCGCTAACCGGCCGCCGTTCGATAACGCGTACGACAAACCCTCGAGCTCGACCGCCATGTTCACGTTCTTCAGCGCCACGCCATCCGGCACGCGCAGCTTCACCGGCGCAAAGTTGAGAATCGCGCGAATCCCCGCGGCGACCACCCGGTCCACCACCCGCTGCGCCGTTTCCCCCGGCACCGCCACGATCACGATGTCTATCGCCTCCGCCCGCAACGCCCGTTCCAGGTCCGACTCCGGCCGGATCACTAGGTCATGGCGATTCTGACCGACCTTCGTCGGGTCGGCGTCGAACACGGCCTCGATGTCGAAACCCTGCCGTCGGAAATCGCCATAGCCCAGCAGCGCCCCCCCGATCCGCCCCGCACCCACGACCGCCACCCGCCAACGCCGGCCTAGCCCCAGGATCGATCGCAGCTCCGCAATCAGCTCCGGGACCGCGTACCCCAGCCCCCGCTTGCCGAACGTCCCGAACAGCGACAAATCCTTCCGCACCTGCGCCGCCGTCGTGCCACACCGCTTCGCGAGCTCGCCGCTCGACAACGTACGGAAACCCTCCGCCTGCATCTCTACCAGCAGTCGCAGGTAGAGCGACAGCCGGCCGATCGTGGACTCGGAAACCTTCTTCATCGCTGGGCTGCTTGCTGTTTGCTACCGTCGTGCTGCTGCGGCTCGCGATCGACGGGCGCCCTTCGCTCCGCAGTGTTCGGCTGCGCGCAGCGCGCGGCCTTGTGAAAGCATTCACAAAGAAGGTACCCAACACCGCGCACTGCGTCAATCGCATGCCAGACGTGTAAGGCGCTGGCAGCGCTGAACGGGCCCGGCCCGTGATCGCCAACGTCACCGCACTGGCCGGCGTCTCAGGCGCAAGTGATCCGTGGCCGAGAGATTCCTTGGCATTCGAGCGGCGGGGCATCCCGCATGGCGGCGTTGCGCCTCCTCGAAATAGCGCTGCTATGCCTTCGTCGCCCTCACCCCACGCGACGTACGTCGCGCGGGGACCCCGTTCGCGCCGTGCCCTGCGGGCGCCCCGTCGCTCTCGATGCGCAACTCACTTCGGCC
>JBOHRM010000335.1:0-1451 GCA_050732715.1 Longimicrobiales bacterium | reverse complement strand
GGTCAAGGAGGACGTGCGCGATGCGCGCGGTGTTCGAGCACTGGAGCGGCTCGCACAAGATGTTCACTATGCACTCCGCTCGCTTCGACGCGCACCCGCGTTCACCGTCATCGCCGTTCTCATCCTCGCGCTCGGGATCGGGACGTCCACGGCGATATTCGCGGCGTTTGACGCCGTGATGCTCGAGGATCTGCCGGCAACCGACGCGGATCGGGTGGTAGCTCTCGCGGCGCAGCGAAGCAGCGGCACCACGCTCGCCGTCATGCCGGATGAGTTGGACGCATTGGGCCGGGCGAGTCAGACGCTGCGGGATGTCGCTGGTGTTGGGACATCTGCCATCAGCATGCCGTCGTACGACGGTGATCGGCCGCTGGACCTGGATTTCACGTGGGTGACGGCAAATTTCTTTGACGTCCTGGGGGCGCGCCCGGTCCTGGGCCGCCTGCTTCGGCCCGAAGACGGCGCAGAAGGTGCACCGCCGGTAGCGGTCATCAGCTATCAGACGTGGCAGCGTGAGTTCGGTGGTGATCCCGATGTACTGAGCCGCAGGCTGACGAGGACACAGTCCGTGTCTTACGGACCCTATTCGATCGTTGGCGTCGCCCCGCCAGGACTGGACTATCCCCTCGGCGTCGACTACTGGATTCCGATCGGAGGGCGTCGACTGAATATGGACGTCGTTGCTCGCCTGAAGTCAGATGTCACGCCGGAGATTGCGCGATCGGAGTTTCTGGCGATTGTGCAGGTCGTCGATCGCGAACGAACGATTCCGGGATCGCCCACCGCCGCGACCATCCGTCCTCTCACCGATGCGGTGCTCGGTGACGCCCGGCCGATCGCCATTGCGATCACTGTGGCGGTGGCGCTGCTGCTGCTGATCGCCTGTGTGAACGTGGGCAGCCTCCTCCTCATGCGCGCGGCACGGCGATTCGGTGACGTCATCGTCCGGCGGGCGCTGGGCGCGACCTCGGGCGAAATCGCGCGGCTGTTCTTCGTGGAAAGCGCAGTGCTGGGGACCGCCGGCGGCATCTTGGGCTTCGTATTGGCTTTGGGGTTGCTGCGCATCATCCCCGCTTGGGCGCCCGCTGCGCTGCCACGGACGGAGATGATCCGGCTCGCCGGCTCTCCGGCCGTCGTGGCGATCGCTGTGACCGTCCTATCCGCGCTCGTATTCGGTGTTGTTCCTTCTCTGGTCACGGCGCGCGGGGACCTCGCCTCGGCGCTGCGGGCCGAAGGACGATCCGGATCCGGGTCGCGCGGTCGTCGTCGTGTACGGCGCTCACTCGTCGCGGCACAGGTAGCGCTGGCGGCGGTCATGCTCGTCGGCGCTGGCCTGCTGCTGCGCACCCTCCAGCGTCTCGAGCGGCTCGAGCTCGGCTACGAAACGGATGGCGTCGCGATCGTCGAGCTCTCGATCGACAGGGAAGGCCTCGACGGAGGGTTCGCGGAAG
>JBOHRM010000334.1:0-1095 GCA_050732715.1 Longimicrobiales bacterium | reverse complement strand
CTGAAGAACCGATCGACCCGCTTCTCGTGTCGTGCGCGTGTGTAGCACGCGTACCAGCGTTGGTCCGCGCCCGTTTCCACTGCGGCCTCGCCCTCCGTCAAATTCCATGCGAGCGCTCGTTCACCCGCCACCTGCGCGCTTCCGGATACACTCCCGTCCCGTCAGTTACAGGCATGATCTGACCTAGCCGATCCCAGACTCGCATGGCGACACAACCAAATCGTGCCGCCGACGCCGAATCTATCGGTCGCGGCGCGCGTTGCACATCCCCGCGTCGCCGTGATCGATGACAACCTGCTGCGAACAAGCGCGCTACTGCACCATATCGAGAGCGCCGGCATTGCCTGCATCGCACGGTTCCGACGATCGGCCGGAGACCTGGACCGCGGTCCTCGACAAATCCGTCACGGGCCGCGCGCCGGCGGCACCGGCTTCTTCTCGGACCGTGAAACCGGCCTCGCGCCGAATCGGCCCCGGTGCCGAAGCTCATCCGCGCGATGCACCCGCCCATGTCATCTCCGCGCGAACCGGCGCCGTCGTACCGCTGAGCCGCACCACGTTGCCCGCGCTCAGATCGCCCATCGCGTTGCGCGTGTCGACGATCGGGCAGTCCAGCAGTGCGAGTCGTGCGTAATCGACGGCGCTGTGGTCCGTCGCGATGAGGATGCAATCGTACGTCTCGAGCTCGTGCGGCTCGAACGACACGCTGTGCCGCACGATGCCATCCTCGTGCACCTCGGCCACGTACGGGTCGTGATACGCGACCTCGGTGCCCTTGGCCTCCAGCAAGCGAATGATGTCGAGCGCCGGACTTTCGCGGACGTCATCGGTGTCGCGCTTGTATGCGACCCCTAGCACGAGGACGCGGCTGCCCCTTAGGGCCTTGCGTCGCTCGTTCAATGCATCGCTGACCTTGTTGGCCACGAACAGCGGCATCTCGCTGTTGACCTCGCCGGCCAATTCGATGAGCCGCGTCTTGTAGTTCAGCGTACGCATCTTCCAGGCAAGGTAATGCGGATCGAGGGGGATGCAGTGGCCGCCGATGCCGGGCCCGGGCATGAACTTCATGAACCCGAACGGCTTCGTCGCCGCCGC
>JBOHRM010000333.1:0-2959 GCA_050732715.1 Longimicrobiales bacterium | reverse complement strand
CATCTCGGGCCGTTCCTGTTCGCGCTCACGGTTCTGACGGGCCTGCTCTTCATCAACACCGTCGCCCGACGCCTGTTGGAGCTCGCCGGCAAAGGCCTCGAGCTGTCGATTGTCCTCGAGGTCTTCGCGCTATCCCTGCCGCACATCCTCGCGCTGACGTTGCCGATGGCGGTGCTCGTCGCCGTGCTCTATGCGTTCAGCACCCTGTCGGCGGAGAACGAGATCACGGCACTGAAGGCGAGCGGCACGAATCTGGTTCGGCTGCTCGCGCCGCTCGTCGTCGCGGGGTTCCTGCTCGCGGGGTTCATGGTTTGGTTCAATGACCAGCTGCTCCCCGAATCGAATCACAGGCTGAAGAACCTGCTCTCGGACGTCGCGCGCAAGAGCCCGACGTTCGAGCTGAAGGAGCAGGTCATCAATCCGATCCGCACACAACGTGTACGCACGCAGTATTACCTCCAGGCCGCGACCATAGACCACGCGGCTGGTATGCTCAGGGATGTGGTGATCTACGACCTGAGCGCCGGCAACAAGGCGCGAACGGTGTACGCGGATAGCGGGCGGATGGCGTTCAATGCGTCGCAGACGGACCTGCTGCTCACGCTGTACGATGGGTGGATCCACGAGTTGGACAGCTACAAGGCGAAGGAGTTCCAGCGCGTCGACTACGGCGAGTACCAGCTCATGATCGAGGGCGTAGGCGACGAGTTCGAGCGTCTCGAGGGCGGACATCGCAGTGACCGCGAGATGTCGCTGGCGATGCTCGCGGCCGCGGCGGACAGCTATCGCGTCGAGCGGGACTCGATCGTGCGCCACGCGGCGAAACAGAACGAGCTGATGGTGCTGCGGACGCTCGCGGGACCGGAAAGCCAGCGCGAGTACCCCGAGCGGTCGATGCCGCCGAGCGCGGGCGGCCTGGCAGGAGGTCTGAGCTATCGCACAGCCCAGATCGAGGCCGAGGCGCGTGACTTCATGAGCGTCTCCGACAACATGGCGCGGCGTGCGTCAGTCGAGGCGAATGCGCTGAATCGACACGCCGAGAGTCTGGCCGAGCTGGCGGCCCAGTACATGGTCGAGTACCACAAGAAGTTCGCGATTCCGTTCGCGTGCATCGTCTTCGTGCTGCTGGGCGCCCCGCTCGCCGTGCGTTTCCCGCGTGGCGGCGTCGGCATGGTGATCGGTTTCTCGATGCTGGTCTTCGGCATCTACTACATCTCGCTGATCGGCGGCGAGACGCTCGGTGACCACGGCCTCGTCGCGCCGTATTGGGGCCCGTGGGGTCCGAACATGGTGTTTCTCGCCGTCGCGCTCTGGGGACTCTCGCGCATCGGTCGAGAAACATCGACGGCGCGCGGCGGCGGCTGGGACGATCTCTGGTCGACACTGCGCGGCATTCTCACGCGCCGGCGCGCCGCGTCGATCGACGGCCCGGACGGCAGGCGCCGGCCGGCGAGCGGGCGCAGGCAGGAGAGCGGCGGGATCGAACGCGTCGAAGACGATTCGCAACTGGCGGACCCTCCGTTCGCTGCGCGTAACGCCTAACGCGAGCCTCGGAACCCACTAACTCGGAACCCGATGATCGGCCGGATTCTAGACCGCTACGTCACGCGCGAGTTCTTGCGGCTGTTCGTGCTCTTCTCGCTCGCAGCGCCGCTGCTCTTCGTGATCGGCGATTGGACGGACAACCTCGACAGATATACGTCGCGCGACATCGCGCTCGGGGCCGTGGCCCTCAGCTACGTGTATCAGCTCCCGCTGTTCATCCTGTGGTCGTTCCCGATCGCCGCGCTGGTCGCGACCGTCTTCACGGTCAGCAACATGACGCGCCACTCGGAGCTCGCCGCCGCGAAGGCCGGCGGCGTGAGCTTTTGGCGCACGATCGCGGTGATGCCGGTGCTCGGCATCGTGCTCACCGCGGTCGGGATCGGGCTTTCCGAGCTCGTGCCGATCACGTTCGAGAAGCGCGCCGTGCTACTCGGCGAGAAGGACCAGGTGCCAGGCGTCCGCGGCAACTTCGTATACCGCGCGAAGAGCGGCGCGGTGTTCTCGGTCCGCCAGCTCGATGTGCAGGGCGGACGGATGCGGAACGTCGTGATCGAGCAAGAGGGTGACCGCGAGCACCGGCCGGACATCCATATCGTTGCGAATGACGCGGTGTGGGACACCGCGGAGGGCTGGACGTTGAACGAGGGTTTCTACCGCGTTTTCCCGCCGGACGCCGAGCAGCGCGCGTTCTCGTTCACGGCACTGCGGCTGCCGGCGTTCACGGAGACGCCCGAGGAGCTGCTCGTCGAGCCGCCGGAGCCGGAGGAGATGCGTTACGCCGAGCTCGGCCGGTTCATCGATATGCTCGAGCGTTCCGGCGGCCGGCCCCTCGATCTGAAGGTCGAGCACGCGCAGAAGATCGCGATCCCGGTCGCCACGCTGGTCATCATTCTGTTCGCGGCGCCGCTCGCCAACTCGCACGCGCGCAGCGGGCCCGCGCACGGCATCGGCGTCTCGCTCGGCGTCACGATCCTCTACATGATGCTGTTGCGCGTCGCGACGGCGTTCGGCGCGACCGGCTCGCTCCCGCCATTCGTCGCGGCGTGGCTGCCGAATACGGTGTTCGTCCTGGCCGCCGGTGTGCTCATGGCGCGGGTGAGGACGTAGTCGGTTCCGGGTTCCGGGTTCGGCGTTCTCAGCGCAGTCGGCCTTCGTAGACGATTCGGGCGGGGCCGCGGAGTGTGATGTCGAACTCGGGTGAGACTTCGACCTCCGCCGTGCCACCGCGCATATTGACCTGGAACGTGCCCGTCGCGGCGAGGCCCTGCCGAACCGCCGCGGCTGCGACGGCGCATGCGCTCGAGCCGGAGGCGAGCGTCTCGCCGACGCCGCGTTCCCAGATCCAGGCCTCCAGTTCGGAGGGCCCTGCCACGCGCGCGAATTGAACGTTCGTCCCCGCGGCGAACGCCTCGTG
>JBOHRM010000332.1:0-1928 GCA_050732715.1 Longimicrobiales bacterium | reverse complement strand
GCTCTACGGTCGCTTCGAACCCGCGTGGGCCGAGGAGAAGCCGAGCGAGGGAGCTGCATAGCGGTCGAAGCATGAAGCTCGCTGATTCGGTCGAGCGGCCGAGCGCCAGGTCAGCCCGGGCAGGGTGGCGTAGCGCCTCCGTGGGCCGTAGCTGAAGGCCGAACGCCCGCTCCGGGTGCCGACGTCCGAATCGTGACCGTCGAACGGCCCATGACGTAGTCCTTCTCCACGGTCGTCGGGAGGAGCCCGGTCTCCTCCGCGATGGCGAGCACCTCCGCCTTCGGAATCAGGATTCGCCATCCAGCGGAATGTTGATCCGAATCCGGCTTCTTCCAGAATTCGATCCCAGAGATCGCGGACGGCGAGCTGATGTAACCCATTTCGCGAGATACCCGAGATCAAGCAGGCGAGCCTGGACTTCGTAGACCCGAAGCGCATCGCGGAATTGCTTCTCGCTTCCGCCCGAAAGCTTGCACCAGAGGAGCTTGGCCAGAATGGTGTCTTCGGGGCTCGAGACCTGGAGCTGAAGGCCGAACACCTGCTCCGGGTATCTACGTCCGAATCGTGACCGGTCGAACGGCTCCTTCTTGAGCATCCAGAAATCGACCTTGTCCCCTTCAACCATGTCGATGACGTTGAACATCCCACCGGTTCGGACGGCGTCGCGCGCGGCTTCGACATCGAGGTAGAGCTCAGTTCCCGAGAGCGCCTTCGCGAGGGTGTCCACCTGGTGGGTGTCGATCGCCGCGACTAGGTCGAGATCATGTGTGAGCCGCGGCTCTCCTTGGAGGCTCGACGCAACCGAGCCGGTGATCATGTAGTCGATGCCGGCGGCGTCCAGCGCTTCGATGATGCGCTTCAGTAGGTTTGGTTGTGACACTGCATGATGCGGTCGCGCACGAACGTGTCGATCTCGGAGTCTGAGAGGCCCGGATGCCGACGTCGGATTCCCGCTCGCAACAGCTCACGCCCGAACGCCGTCAGCTCGAACGCCTTTCGGAGCCGCTGCTCCGGCTCCATCGATCGCAAGATCTCGATGTATAGCTTGTGGTTGGGTTGCGGTTTCAGCATCTGCTGTCTCCCATGTCCGATAGCCGGCGGCCTGTCCAACGTCGACAGGCTCCTGAGGCAACCTCAAAGATAATCGGACTAGCCGAGCGACGCGACGGTGCCGCGTGAGGCGGAGTTGCACACGATCCAGAAGCACGCGTACGACTTCGCGCCGGGCGAGCGCTTCGTCCCGCGCCGGACGGCAGGAGCGGTCTGACCGCCTATGCGGATTCGGCTGCGCTGCTGCTCCACCGGCTCACGCCGCCAGGGAGCCGCGTCACCCTGCGGTTCGCCGTCCGCTTGGTGATTGGTCGAGCCAAGACGCACGTAGGTTCCGCGCTCAGGGCCCAACATTCGAGTCGATAACGACCTTCACCGGCTCTTGCGCACTCGGCGGATTGCCGCGGCGATGTCCTTCCTTTCAAGCCCGCCGCTCTTCGCAGCTTTTCTGGCGCGGGAGACGAGCGTGTCGAACTCAGCCAGACTCGGCGCCTCGATCCGCTTCAGCACCACGGTGTCGGCGTCGCCTACGACGACGAATTGTGCCCCGGGCTCCAGACCGAGTCGCCGGCGTATCTCTTCGGGGATTACGACTTGGCCCCGAGACGAAAGCCTTGTTGTCGATACCTCAGCCATTCCAGCCTCCAACTCGATCTTATCAGTAAGATACATTCGGCCCGAACGGTGTCATGGGCCGAAGGGCTAGACGCGAAGTGTAGCGTGTGCCGCCGAGCTCCTGGACGAAGTCCATGCCCGAGCGCAGAATATCCGAACCGGTACGAGGCACGGGAGACTGACAGGAGAAGCGCCCGTGGAGATTACGAGCATCGAGGCATTCTTGCCATACTACGAGAACATTCGGGCTCGGACCGAGCGCG
>JBOHRM010000331.1:0-6029 GCA_050732715.1 Longimicrobiales bacterium | reverse complement strand
CTCTCGGGCCCCAGCGGGGTAGCGCCGAGCGCGACGCGAAGCCAACTTCTTGGGCCGCGATCCTCGAACCCGGTTCGGGAGACGTCGATGAATCAAGTACGTGGGTCGGAGACCCCGCTGACGGTGGTGACCGATGCGCTCAGAGAGCGGCTGTACCATTCGCGTACGCTCGTCATCAGCGGCGAGATCAACCAGCAGCTCGCGGCGCACGTGATGGCGCAGCTCGTCGCGATGTCGGCCGAATCCGACGAGCCGATCCGGATGTTCATCAACTCGCAGGGCGGCCACGTCGAGTCGGGCGACACGATCCACGATGTCGTGCGCTTCATCCGGCCGCGCGTGGTCATGATCGGCACCGGCTGGGTCGCGAGCGCCGCTACGCTGATCTTCCTCGCGGCGCCGATCGAGGACCGGTACTGCCTGCCGAACACGCGGTTCCTGCTGCACCAGCCGGCGGGCGGCGTGGGTGGCAGCGCCAGCGACATCGAGATCGAGGCGCGCGAGATCCTCAAGATGCGCGAACGGCTGAACCGCCTGATCGCGCGCCAGACGGGTCAGCCGTTCGAGCGCATCGTCGATGACACGCGCCGCAACTTCTGGCTCGATGCCGCGTCGGCGAAGGAGTACGGCATCGTCGGCAAGATCATCCAAGAGGTCGACGAGGTCGCGTAACTCAGCGGAGCCGTGCCGGTCTCCGCTCCGCATCGATCTCGCGCCCGATGCGCACGACCAGCTCGGGCAGTGCGGCGACGTCGGCCGCCGTGGTCCGGAAGTTCACGAAGCACGCGCGCAGCACGTAGCGCCCATCGATGACCGCGTGGGTGACGAACGCCTCCCCTTCGTGCTGGAGCCGGTCGAGCACGGCGCGGTTCAGGTCGCTGACATAATCTTCCGCACCCGAAGTCGCAGTGTCGAGCGCGCCCGGCACGTAGCGGAACGTCGTGATGCTGAGGCTCCGCGTGAACGCCTCGAGCTCGCGGTTCGCCGAGACGGCATCGGAGAGAGCGCGGGCATGGGCGATGTCATCACGGATCATGCGAACGTAGCCATCGCGGCCGACGTGGCGGAGCCCCAGCCAGACCTTGAGCGCACGGAATCCCCTCGAGTTCTGCGGGCCGTACTCGTAGAACATCAGCGGCGCCTCGGGCGAGCGATCCTGCGCCGGATAATACGGCGGATGGAACGTGAACGTATCGCGCAGCACCTCGGGGTCGCGCACGAGCACGCACCCCGCCTCGAGCGGCGCGTACAGCCACTTGTGCGGATCGACCGCGACCGAGTCGGCCACGCCGATGCCCCGCAGGTCTGCGGGCACGTCGGCCGGCTCGTGCGCCGCGTCGACGAGCACGGCCGCCGGCGCGCCGTACGCGCCGTCGACGTGGAACCAGAGGCCGTATTCGTGACAGATCTCCGCGAGCTCGGGCAACGGATCGACCGCGCCCGTGCTCACCGTGCCGGCAGTGCCCACCACGAGGAACGGTCGCTCACCCGCCCGCCGGTCCGTCTCGATCTGAGCGCGCAACGCGCTCGTGTCGATACGCAGCCCCGAGTCGGTCGGGATCCAACGCACCGCGTCCGTGCCTAGGCCCGAGAGGTCGGCCGCCTTCTCGATCCAGGTGTGCGTCTCGCGAGAGACGTAAACGCGAGGCGGCGGCGAGTCGGGCACGCCGCCCGAACGGATGCCCGCGCCGAGCTTCGCATGCCGTGCCGCCCAGAACCCGATCATGTTCGCCATGTTGCCGCCGCTCACGAGCAGCCCGCCGCAGCTCGTCGGGTAACCGAGCAGCTCGGCGATCCAACGGACCGTCTGGAGCTCGATCTCCGTGGCCATCGGCGAGAGCGGCCAACCGCCGACGTTCGCGTTGACCGCCGCGGCCAACAACTCGGCCAATACGCCGATCGGCGCCGCCGGTGACGTGATGAACCCCCAGAAACGCGGATGACCGTTGAACAGCGAATGCGCGAACAACAACGTCACCGCATCATCCAGCACGGCGCCCGCGTCGTCACCCGACTGCGGAAGGCGTGCACCCGCGCCGCCGAGCAGCGCCCGCACCGTCGCGGGATCTTCGCCCGGCGTCACACGATGCTCGCGCAACGACGCGAGATGCTCCGCGATTCGGTCGACGAGACGGTGACCCAGCTCCCGGAACTGGTCAGCAGACAGGTCCAGCGGCGCCGTGCGCTCCGGCACCAACATGGAATCGAACGTCGTCGACATTCCTTTTCCTCCACGACGAAGGTGTCACGCTCGAGGATGAACGCGTCACGCTCGTCTCGTATCGTCCCGCACCATCAGCGCGAAACTCGTGACTTCGCCGCAACCGCGACGATTCCGGGCCCGCGCCGGATCGCCATAATTCGACGGAACACCCGAGCGCGCGCAACCCCTCGGGACGGTAAATCCCCCGTGCACAAGGCGCCTCGTCCGTGTCGGCCGCGGACCGGCGGGCAGGCTCCCGGGGGCCGCTCGGCCCCTTCGGCCACGTTGCGGGGCACAATCATCCACGCCACGAAGCAGTTGGACCGCGTTTCCGGCCCGGTAAACCGCCCTCGCCCCTGGTCTCGGGGCAGGGAATTCGGTATCTCCCAGGCCGCATGTCACGGAGCCACAACGCTCCTACTGGGGTAAAAATCACGAAATTGATACAGGGCTTGACCACAATATATCGGTGTGTTATCCTAAAGGCCCCACAACCGGTTGGGTTCGCGCCGGAGTCAGCGAGAAACGTAAGGGATGCGATCTTGACGGGCGACGGCCCGTCGTAAACTCTTATTGGCTTCCGAGGTACGCCAGACGATGAAATCGAGCTCGAACGGCGCTCCGCAGCCACGACCGGCCCTTCTCCGGGACACCCTGCCGGAGGACCTCCCGCCCGCCGACCTGTCGGAGAACGCGCGAATCGTTCTCGCGCGGCGGTATCTGATGAAGGATGAGAAGGGTCGGCCCGTGGAGCAGCCGGAACAGATGTTCTGGCGGGTGGCGCGCGTGATCGCGGCGGAGGACGCGAAGCACGGCGCGAGTGACGGCGCGGTCGACGCGCTCGCGCGCGAGTTCTACCGGTTGATGACGCAACGGCTGTTCGAGCCGAACAGCCCGACGCTGATGAATGCCGGCCGGCCGTTGGGCCAGCTGAGCGCGTGTTTCGTGCTACCGGTTGAGGATGCGATCTCGAACGGCCGCGACGGCATCTACGACACGCTGAAGGCGATGGCGCTGGTTCACCAGTCGGGCGGAGGCACTGGTTTCTCGTTCAGCCGGCTGCGGCCGGGCGGTGACGTGGTGCGCTCGACGATGGGTGTGGCGAGCGGGCCGGTTTCGTTCATGAAATTGTACGACGCGTCGACGGAGGTCGTGAAGCAGGGCGGCACGCGGCGCGGCGCGAACATGGGCATTCTGCGCGTCGACCATCCGGACATCCGCGAGTTCATCACGTGCAAGCTCGACGTCACGCAGGTCACCAACTTCAACATCTCGGTGGCCGTGACGGACGCGTTCATGGCGGCGGTGAAGTCGGGCACGAAGTACGATCTGATCAGCCCGCGGAACGGCGTGGTCATTGGCCAGGAGGATGCGCGTCAGGTGTTCGATCTGATCGTGCGCGGGGCGTGGGCGACGGGCGAGCCAGGTGTGTTCTTCATCGACGGCGCGAACCGGTACAATCCCGTGCCGGCTCTCGGCAGCTACGAGGCGACGAACCCATGCGTAGTGGGTTCGTCGCGGATGGCGACGGATCGTGGGTTGCTCACGATGACGGAGCTGCAACGCGACGTGATGGATATCCGCGTGGTGACCGATGACCGCGTCCGTTCGATCCGCCGTGCACTCGCGGCGGTCGGGCTCGATGTGGGCCGGGTCGCGAACGAGAAGGCGCGTGAAGCGGGGCTCCGGGGGCAGCACTGGTCGACCGTGATTCACCGCGGCACGACGCTGCGCCACGCGGCGCCCGTCTTCCGCACGCGCAAGAACGCGCCGGTGTTCAAGTTGGCGACCACGCACGGTTACGCCGTCACGGCCACGGCGAACCACAAGTTCTTCACGCCGTCCGGCCTGGTCGAGCTGAAGGATTTGCGGGTGGGGGACGAGGTCCTGATCCAGTCGGCGGAGGGTGCGTGGAGCACGGATTGGTCGCTGCCCGCGTTCGATCCGCCGGCACGGCTGCGGGCGCGTGTGGCGCGTGGCGGGGCGCATCTGCCGGCGACGTGGTCGCGCGAGCTCGGGCAGCTGCTCGGCTGGGTGGCGGCGGCGGGCCGGGTCCATGCTCGCCCTGGGCATGGGATCCGTGCTCTCCCCGAGCACGGGGCCGGTCGTGTGGGTGCTGCACGTGCTGGCGATGCACCGGCCCGTCGCCGCGCGGTCGTTCAGCTGCGGTTCGGCGAGGCCGAGCGTGACCTCGCGTCGTTGTTCCGTTCGCGCATCCGTCACTGGACCGGTCTCGACGCCCGAATCGGCGCTCGGCGCCATGGCGTGCGGCTCACGTGCTCGCCGGCGCTCTCTTCGTGGATGCGGTCGCTCGGCGTCCCTGGACCGGGTGGCGGCATGCGCGTGCCAGCGAGCATCTGGCGTGCGCCTCGTGACGCGGTGATCGGTTTCCTTCAGGCGGCGTTCACGGCGAACGGCACGGTGCGTGTCTCCGGCGACCGGTCGCGCTGCACGGTCCACCTCGAAATGGAGCGCGAGCCGCTCGGCGAGATACAGCAGCTGCTCTTGAACTTCGGGATCATCTCGGCCATGCGGGTTCGCCGCGTTGCGGGCCGCGCGCGGCACGATCTCGTGCTCGACCACGACAACCGCGACCGCTTCGCCCGTACGATCGGCTTCATGACGCCGGGGAAGCAGCGGCCGATCGAGCAATGGCTCGCGCAGAAGAGACAGCGATCGGAGCGCGAGCCGTGCATCACCCGCGTCCGCTCGATCACGCCGGCCGGCTCGGAGGACGTGTTCTGCACCACCGAGTGGGACACGCACTCGATCGTCGTCAATGGTCTCGTCACCGCGCAGTGCGGCGAGCAGCCTCTGCTGCCCTACGACGTTTGTAACCTCGGCTCGATCAACGTCGGCATGTTCGTCAAGCCTGATGTGCCCGAGTCATCGGCTTGGCAGGACAGGGTCGACTGGGAGGCGCTGCGCCAGGTCGTCGCACTATCGACGCATTTCCTCGACAACGTCATTGACGCGAACCAGTACCCGCTGCCCGAGATCACTGACCTCGCGCAACGCATCCGGCGGATCGGCCTCGGCGTGATGGGCTACGCCGACCTGCTCGTGCGCATCGGCGTCCCGTACAACAGCGAGCTCGCAATCGAGGTCAGTCGTACGCTCATGAAGGTCATCGATGACGAATCGAAGAAGGAGTCGGAGCGGCTGGCCGAGACGCGCGGCGTGTTCCCCGAATGGCCGGCCAGCATCTGGGGCCCGGACGAGACGTGCGCGCGCGATGCGCAGGGCAACCGCATCCGGCCGATGCGGCGTCTGCGGAACTGCAACGTGACCACGGTCGCGCCGACCGGAACGATCAGCATCTTCGCCGACTGTTCGGGCGGGATCGAGCCGCTGTTCGCGATCGCGTTCATGAGGAACCAGGCCGGCGCGCTCATGCCCGATGTGAACAAGGACTTCGTTCGCATCGCGAAAGCGATGGGCTGGTATTCGGAAGACCTGATGCGCCGCATCGCCGAGGAGGGTCATATCCACTTCGACGAGGTGCCGGCGAGCGTGCAGCGCGTATTCGTGTCCGCGCACGATGTCACGCCCGAATGGCACATCCGCACGCAGGCCGCCTACCAAGAGTTTGTCGACAGTGCGATCAGCAAGACGTGCAACTTCCCGACGGAAGCGACCGAGCAGAACGTGCGCGACATCTACCTCATGGCGTACGACCTGGGCTGCAAGGGCGTGACCGTGTATCGCGATGGCAGCCGTCCGCAGCAGGTGCTATCGACCGGCAAGACGGCGAAGGACGTCGCCGGCGCGGGTCAGCCTTCGGCCGGCGGCTCGGATAAGGCCGCGGCGGTGGCCGGCGCGAGGG
>JBOHRM010000330.1:0-14011 GCA_050732715.1 Longimicrobiales bacterium | reverse complement strand
CGGGCAGCCCCGCCAGATGACGATCGATGTCCTCACGAAACTGCTCGACCGACGAGTAACGTCGGACGGAATCTTTTTCGAGCGCCTTGAGCACAATGGCGTCCACGTCGCCCCTGAGCCGCCGTCGCAGCGCTTCCGGCCGCGTCGAGCGTGCCGACGCGATGGACTCCACCGTCGTGCCCGTCGTCGATACGGTCGTCTCAACCTTGTTCGACAGCGCCGAAGGACCGGAGTTACCGCGCGTTGCCGCGACACTCGGCCGCACCGGCTCGTCCTCGCAGATGGCGCGCTCGACCTCGTGCGCCAGACCGCTTCGCCGGCGGTACGGCAACCGTCCGGTGAGCAGCTCGTACAAGACGACGGCGAGCGAATACACGTCCGTGGCCGTGGAGACCGGCTCGCGGCGAATCTGTTCCGGCGAGGCGTACTCGGGGGTCATCGGCCGCGCGCCGGTGCGCGTCAACGCGGGCTCGGCGCCGGTCGCCGCTGCATGCAGCAGCTTCGCGATACCGAAATCCAGCAGCTTTACGCCGCCACCCGGCGAGACGAGGATGTTCGAGGGTTTGATGTCTCGGTGCACCACGAGATTGCCATGCGCGTACTGCACCGCGGCGCAAACGTCGAGGAAGAGGCGCAATCGGATCGAGACCTCGAGCCGGTGCTCGTCACAATAGCGGTCCACCGGCACGCCGTCGACGAGCTCCATCGCATAGTACGGCTCGCCACGAGCGGTGACGCCGCCATCGAGCAAACGAGCGATGTGAGGATGCTCGAGTCGCGCCGCGATGCGCCGCTCTTGCGTGAAACGGCGCCGCAGCTCGGGACTGTCGAGTCCCGTTCTCACGAGCTTCAACGCGACACGCTGAACGAAATCCGAGTCGTGACGCTCGGCGAGGTACACCACACCCATGCCGCCGCGGCCGATCTCGCGCACGATGGCGTATGGGCCCACGCGTTCGCCCGGGGCGGGCTCACTGTCACACAAGGTGGCGAGCAGCGGGCGGACCGCGGCGCTGACCGCATCCAGCGGACCTTGTCGTTCCGCCGCCGCGATGAGCGCTTCGACCTCCCGGCGCAGCTCGGCGTCGCCGGCGCACGCGGCATCGAGATAGCGAGCACGCGCGTCACCGACCCCGCGATCGAGCGCCTCATTGAGCAGCTCCTCGAGCCGCGCAAACCGATTCGCCGCAGAATCCGTCACGTGCTCAGCTCGCGGTTCAGCCACGCCCGCGCCATGTTCCATTCGCGGTACACGGTCGCGGGCGAGATGTCGAGCGCGGCCGCCGTCTCCTCGACGGTCATTCCCGCGAAGAACCGGCATTCAACGATCCGGCCATGCCGCGCGTTGATCGATTCCAGCCGCCTGAGCGCTTCCTCGAGCTCGATCGACTCGATCCCGTCATCATCGCCAACCTCGGCCACATCGCCCAACGTCACGCGAACTCGTTTACCACCTCGCTTGGCGGCGTTTCGGTGCACGGCGTGATCGACCAGCACCCGGCGCATCGCTTGGCCTGCCAGAGCCAGCAGATGCGCGCGATTCTGCGCCTCGATCCGTTCGAGTGCGGTGAGCTTGAGGTAGGCTTCGTGGACCAGGTCCGTCGTGTTCAGCGTGTGTCCGGTGCGCTCGCGTCGGAGCTGGCCGCGCGCAAGCCGCTGAAGCTCGGCGTAGAAACGCGGAAAGAGGTGGTCCAGCCCCTTCGTGCCTTGGAGCCGGGCGCCAGGTCCGTCGGCTGGTGCGTCCTCGAACCGCATTTGCTGCGGAAAGTCGGATAAGGCGATCGCGAACAACGGTGCGTCAGGTGACCGCCGCGACCGCATGACCAGAAGATCATTCGTAGGCGTTCGGAAGGCAAGCTCGGCAGCACACCGGTGAGAGAGTCTGCGCCCCGTTTCGGCTTATATCCCATGAAGGCGGGCGCGGGATCCGCGTGATCGCTTCCTGAACGGCCTGTCGATTTCGCAACGGAGAATGCACCGAACACGAAAGCGCCTTGGTTCGGGCAGCTCCGGGCGTATCACGCAAGCCTCGCGTCGCCGCCCAAGCACGAAACATGGGAGGGCCATATGATGCCGCGTGTCATCAACTCGTGGACCGCGTTCGTGTTCGCAGCCGCCTGTGCAGGTCTGATGGCGTGCCAGGGCGCGGACGGAGCGCAGCAAGCGCAACAGTCGCTGTACGACCGCCTCGGCGGCCTGGTGCCGATCTCGCTCGTGGTCAATGACTTCATCGACGTGCTCGTGCCGGACTCCGTATTGAACGAGAATCCGGCGATCGACGCGGCGAGAGCGCGCGTGCCGCCGCCGTATCTGAAGTATCACGTTACCGCGCTCGTGTGCCAGGTCACGGGCGGTCCTTGTCAGTACCACGGGCGCGGGATGAAGGAAGCGCACGCGCACCTGAACATCACCGAGCGGGAATGGGATCGCATGGTGGTACTGTTCAAGGAAGTGCTCGCCAAGTACGAGGTGCCAGAGCGCGAGACGCAGGAGCTTCTCGAGATCGTCGGCTCGACGAAAGCGGATATCGTGGTGAGCCGCCGCGACTGAGGTGAGCGCCGGACGGAGTCGCCCGGCGCTCCGCTATGGCCCGATGGCCGCCCGATGGCTACGACGCGGGCATGCGACGGGACGCCTATCGCTGCCCGCCGCCATCCGGAACCAGCAACCGAACAACGCCGTCCTGCTTGTTGAGCAGCAGGAGTTGGCCGTCGGGTCCAGCGCCGAAACGAAGGTCCGCGCGTGTGGCCGGTTCCCGCCCCTGCTCCGCGTTCTTCTCCTGGATGAGTTGAAGCAACGTCTTCCGCTCGCCGCCGTCGTTCAACATCACTCGCCTGATGGCTTCCTGCCCGCCGCCGGGCGGGTTGTCCGCGGTGATGTAGAAGACCTCGCCGCTCGGGTTATCGCCGAACAGGACGCGGTTCGCCAGCTGCGGGATGGCATCGCCCCGATACACGTGGACGCCCGTAATCGCCGATCGGCCCGAGAGCGTGGGATCGGTATGGTCGTACTCGACGACCGGATAGATGACCGCGCCCCCACTCCGCTGACCTTCGAGACTTACACCCGTGCGGCCCAGGAAGCGGAAGCTCCCTTCCCACTCGTTCCACCCGAGGTTGGCGCCCGGCGTGACGAGACTGAGGCGCCGCTGGAGCCACGCGAGTCAGGGTCATGACCATAGCTTTCTCTGCCGTCGTGTTCGACCGATCGGCTTGACTTCGAACGCCAACCCCAGCGGATGGTGGAAGAGATCGGGCCGCACGTGTACAAGATCGCAACCTACCCAGGGTGGATGCGCCGGGTCAAGGAGCCCACAATCCCAGAGAAGTCGCGGTCGATTGGGTGACTGACGTCGACTGACGTGATCGGTTCGCTGGTACGGCAAGGGGAACTCGAGACCCTACTGAACGCTTTCCATTCTCGTAACCCCACCAATCCGATTTGCGATCGGAACCATCAAAAGGAGCTGAACATCGAATGCGGATGCGTAAACTCGGCGCAGACGGCCCGGCACTATCGGCGATCGGGCTCGGCTGCATGGGCATGTCGGACTTCTACGGGCCGGCCGAAGATGCGCGGTCCATCGCCGTGATCCACCGGGCTCTCGACCTGGGGCTCAATTTCTTCGACACGGCCGACATGTACGGCGTCGGCGCGAACGAGACGCTCGTCGGACAAGCGCTCGCGGACCGGCACGACGAAGCCGTGATCGCGACAAAGTTCGGCAACGTCCGCGCGCCGGACGGCACGTTCCTCGGCGTCAACGGTAGGCCCGAGTACGTGCGTCAGGCGTGCGATGCAAGCCTCACCCGACTGCGCGTCGAGACCATCGATCTCTACTACCAGCACCGCGTCGACCCGGAGACGCCGATCGAGGAAACGGTCGGCGCGATGGCCGAGTTGGTAAGTGACGGCAAGGTCCGATCCCTCGGCCTCTCGGAGGCAGCGCCGGATACGATCCGGCGAGCCCACGCGGTGCACCCGATCGCCGCGCTTCAGACGGAGTACTCCCTTTGGTCGCGCGAACCGGAGGAGAAGCTGCTCGGACTTTGCGCCGAGCTCGGCATCACCTTCGTCGCGTACAGCCCACTCGGGCGTGGCTTCCTGACCGGCGCGATCCAACGCGTCGAAGACCTCGATCCCGCGGATTGGCGCCGAAACAATCCCCGCTTCTCGCCCGAGAACATCGAGGCCAACCTCCGGCTCGTGGACGCGGTCCGTGATATCGCCGAGCAGAAAGGATGCACGCTAGCGCAGCTCGCGCTCGCATGGGTCCTCTCTCACGAAGGCGTCGTCCCGATCCCGGGCACACGCCGAATCGAACGCCTGGAGGAGAACATCGCGGCCTCGGAGATCGTGATCACGCCCGAGGAGCAGGCCCGGCTCGACGCCGCGCTCCCGGCCGGCGCCGCGGCCGGCCAGCGCTACCCCGACGGTGGCATGCGCACCGTGAACCGCTGATTAGAAACGGGTTCCGAGTTCCGGGTTCCGAGGTGCGAGTTGCCCCGCCGCCACCCCGTTCATCGATCGCTGGTGCCGGGGCAACGCCGCGGCGTGGAGAACTGAGCTGAAAATCGGCCGGCTCGGTGACCGGCGCCGCCCGAGGCCCGCCGCCGAGCCAGGCAACTGCGTGCTCCCGCGAAGCCCGTTCAACCGTTCACCTGCCAGCGACGCGCATCGCCGGGGCGAAGGGGGCTAGAACGCGCTAGAACCTGCGTGAGACCACGCTACTTCTTCCACGTCTACAACGGCGCCGGAACGACGTGGTCGTCGCCCTGCTCACCGTCGTGACATTCGCAGCATCACTTCTGCCCGCGGCGCGTGAGGCGAGTCGATCCCGCTGTCGCCCTGCGTGATCCGTGAACGCCGGCGGACTGACAGATCATACTTCGTCACGCTTACGCCTCGGTTTGTCCCGTAGCTTGCGTCCATACCTCAGCCACTCGGCCCGTCCGGGAAAGCCCGTTTGTACCGCCGCATTGCGTCCGCGACTTCGCGCACGGCGATGTCGCTCTTTTCCCAAGCCGTCACCTGCACGCGGTGGCCCTCGAGATCTTTGTAGATCGCGAAGAAATGTTCGATCTCACGTAGCAGGTGCGTCGGGATGTCGGCGATATCGAAATACTCGAGCTGATGCGGGTCGCCGGTCGGCACGGCCACGATCTTGTTGTCCGGGTCGCCGCGATCGTCCATGCGCAACATCCCAATCGGGCGCGCCTCGATGCGACAGCCCGGGAACGTGGGCTGCTTGATCAGGACGAGCACGTCGCAGGGATCGCCGTCGCCGGCCAGTGTGCGAGGGATGAAGCCGTAGTCCCCAGGATAGTGGACGGCCGAGTACAGCACACGGTCGAGTCGGAACCCGCCCGTGTCCTTGTCGAGCTCGTACTTGTTCCTGCTTCCGGCGGGGATCTCGACGATCACCGAAACCTCTTCCGGTGGCCGCCGGCCGGCCGGGATGTCGTGCCACGGATTCGCCATTCAACTGCCCATGCGTCTGCGCGACGTGGCCGGCACCGTCACCGGCCAGTGTCGCGCGCGATCCCTAGCTGCTGCGCCGATAGGTCACCGTCATGAGCTTCTGCCACTCACCATCGGCGCCCTGCGCATACGATGTGAACGTCCGCTCATCGTCCGACTTGAACTCGATGACTTCTTTGTACTCCGACGTCTTGCCCTTCGTCACCATGTCCGGGCCCTCGGTATGCAGTGTGAGCATCCTCTCGCTCGCATCCAGCTCACCGGTATAGACCCACATGTACGCCATCATCGATGCGATGAACGTGCCGACATAGCTCTGCTTCTGCGGGTCGTAGCCGAGCGTGATGATCGTCCGCGAGGTCTCGCCGCCCGGCGTATCGCCTTCAGCCTCGCCCACGACCCAGAGCCCTCCGATCGAGCGGAACCGCTCTCTCCCCGTGAACTTCTCGGGCGGCTGATCCGGCGCCATCGCCGCTTCGCCTTCATAGGTCCACTCGCCGACGAGCTTATCCAGCCAGTGATGCTCCTTCTGGGGTTCGGCGTGCGGCGGCGCCTGCTGCGTGTCTGTCGTCTCCATGCTTGCCTCCGTAGCAGCGAATGTTGGGTGGGTCATCCATCATCGGGTCGAACGTTCGGGACCGGCGAACGATGCGCAAGGGTCTTCCCTGTCCGCCGTCCCGCACCTCGGTCAAATTGTCGATCAGGGACCGCGCTTCTCGACAACCTCGTGCGAGCGAGCCGACAGGCCGTGGGTCGGTTTCTCGAGGACCGTCGGAAACGAGGAGAACCGATGCCGAAGCTCCGTGTGCACAACTTCACGATCTCGCTCGACGGGTATGGTGCCGGACCCGATCAGAGCCTCGAGCACCCGCTTGGCGTGGGCGGCGAGCATCTTCACGAATGGGCGTTAGCGACGCAGACGTTCCGCCAGGCTCACGGTATGGAAGGCGGTGACGAAGGCAACATCGATGACGCGTTCGCGGCGCGGGGGCGTAAAGGCATCGGTGCCACGATCATAGGACGCAACATGTTCGCCCCGGGGACCGTGGGGAGACGATCCCTGGTCTGGCTGGTGGGGCGACGATCCGCCGTTTCACCACCCGGTGTTCGTGCTGACGCACCACCCGCGCCCACCGCTCGAGTTGCAGGGTGGGACCACGTTCTACTTTGTCGAGGACGGCATCGAAGCCGCCCTTGAGCGGGCATTCGAGGCGGCTGCCGGGCAGGACGTCCTGGTCGGGGGCGGCGCGTCGACCATCCAACAGTATCTGCGCGCCGGGCTGATCGACGAGATGCATGTGGCGATCGTGCCGATCCTGCTCGGCGCTGGCGAGCGGTTATTCGATCACCTCGACGGCGGTCTGCGCGGCTACGAATGTGTCGAGCTCGTCAGCTCGCCCGCCGCGGCGCACGCACGGCTGGCCCGCACAGAAGGCTGAGCGGCCGATCACACGACGCAGATCGCGGACCAGCGGGCCGGGCTCAACGTCCCACCTAGGAAACGACGCGGCACGGACTCACGCTCGCCGCGGCCAACGCGTGCTCACTCCATACGCAGCGTCGAGGCAGCATCGATGCGGGCCGCGCGCCGCGCGGGAACGATCAGTGCAATCGAACATGCCGAGAGCAGCGCGAGCGTCACGATCACCAGTGTGATCGGATCGTGGCGCGGCACGCCGAAGAGCAGCGCGGTGAGTAGACGCGACGCAGCGACCGTGGCCAGCAAGCCGATAACGAGTCCGCCGCCGGCGATGGCGAGGCCGCGTGCGAACACCAAGCTGACGATCCGCCCGTCACCGGCGCCGATCGCCTTGCGGATGCCGATCTCGCGCGTGCGACGCGCCACGGCAAATGCGACGAGCCCGTAAACGCCGATCATGGCGAGGACCAACGCGATGACGGCGAAAGTGGTCATCGTTGTGAGCACGAAGCGCCGCTCCTGGATCGACTCGCGGAGCAGCTCCTCGGCGCTCGTGATCCACTCGATGGGCAGAAGCGCATCGAGCTCGTGGATCGTCTCACGAATGAGTCCCGGCAGCGCGGCCGCATTACTCGTGGTGCGGATCGCGAGCTGCGGCCCGTGCAGTTTGTCGATCGATGTCGGCTGGAACAGTGCGAAATCGCCGAGGGCATCATCGACGCCGCCCAGCTTCATGTCGCCGGTGACGCCGACGACCGTGACCCATTCGCGCTCGGGCCCGGCACGGAACCGCTTGCCCACGGCCTGGCCGTCCGGCCACAGCGCGTTGGCGAGGTCAATGTCGATAATGACGGAGCTCGCGTCCGGCAGCAGGTCGGTCGCACTGAACGTGCGGCCCTGTACGATCGGTATGCGCAACACGCTGAAGTATGCGCTGTCGACCATCGCAAAGGGCAAATATCTCGACGCGCTAATTGTGGTACCGCCTTCGGCCTCGGGTGCGACAGGCTCGAGGTATCCGATCCTCGGCGGAACACCCATGCCGTTCCAGCTCACGGCTTCGACGCCCGGAAGCGCACGCAGCCGTTTATCAACCGCGCGGTGGAACGCCCCACGCTGTGTTTGGTCCGGGTATCGCGCGCTCGGGAGCCCATAAGATACAACGAGCAGATCAGCGGGATCGAAACCCGGATCGACCCGCATGATCTCGACGAAGCTTCGCCCGAGCAGGCCCGCACCCGTCAGCAGAACAACGGCGAGCGCAATTTGGAGCGCCTGCACGACCGAGCGTAGCCGCGTCTCACCACGCTCGGCCGTCACCGCGCGCCGCGCGGCGGTGAACGAGCCGGCTCGTGCAGCACGCAATGCCGGCGTGATCCCGAAGGCGAGCCCGGTCAGTGCCGTGAGGAGCAATGCGAACGTCAGCACACGCGCGTCCATCTCGATCGCGTTGTAGCTGAAGAGAAGCAGGTTCTCCGGTGCGATGGCAACGAGCGCACGCACGCCCCACCACGCGATCAGGGTTCCGCCAATGCCCGCAAGCAAGGCGAGCAGCATCGACTCCGCCAGTGACTCGCGGAACAGCTGACCGCCCGTACCCCCGAGCGCGCCGCGAATGGTCATCTCGGTGCGACGCGCGACACCGCGCACGAACAGCAATCCCGCGGCGTTGATGCACGCCACCAGCAGCAAGAACGTCACGGCGCCAGCCAGCGTCTCGAGGCCTCGCCGCGTCTCGATCCTCACTGTGTACACCATCGGGGTGAGACGCACGGCCCAACTCTCCTCGCGCGGCTGGTTCTCGTCGAGGTACGCCGCCGCTGCGTCGAGCCGCGATTGCGCCACCGCCCGCGGAACATCGGCGCGGACGCGGCCGAGCATCGCCACGACGTCCAGCCCCGCGGGCAGCGGGTCTGTCAGCGGCATGAAGATATCCGGAAAACCCGTCGGGAGCCGCGGCAGGTCGCGGGGCACCACGCCCACCACGGTGTAAGGCTCCTGGTTCAAGAGGATCTCACCACCTACCACCGATGGATCCGAGCCGAAGACCGTTCGCCACGTCTCAGCGCTCAGCATCACGACGCGGTCGCGACCCGGGACCGCCTCCTCCCGCACGAACTCGCGGCCGAGCGCGGGTCTAAGGCCCAAGAAGCTCAGAAAGCCCGGCTCGAGACGCTGGGCGCCCAGTGACCTCGGTTCACCTCGACCCGTCAATACGAAAGAGCGGCCGAACCCGTACATGCGAACCTCGCCGAAGACGTCGTCGCGCTCGCGCCAAACGCGTGCCTCCTCGAGGCTCAGCAGCGGCGATAGGCCGGCGGACCGCGGCAAACGCACCTCGACCAGCTGATCCAGGTCACGGAACGGCAGCGGCCGAAGCATCAGGCCGTCGATTGCACTGAAGATCGCCGTCGCCGCGCCGATGCCCAGCGCCAACGTGCCGACCACCATCAGCGCGAAGCCCGGCTGTCGGCGCAGCACCCGCGTCGCATCCCTCAACGTCTCACGCATGTTGCTCCTCCCTCCGTGAGCACGTCGCAGCCACAAGGCGTCGCGAACTGCGCCCGCCGCGCGAACGCGCAGTCGCAACGCCGACCATGCCCGCGGCGCCTGCTCCGCCCGTGATTCGTCGAACGAATGTGAGAGCTCGCTTCGCCACTCGGCGAGCCATTCCGCGCGCCGATACGCCGGCACGAGCGGCGCGAGCCAGGCGACGATCCTCGTGCCGGGAGCTTTCCTCGCCGAATCCGCGTCCATCGTTTCCGTGACCCGCGGCCGCGCATCGCTCGAGGGTTCTCGATCCCCACTCATGAGAACGCCTCGCCCGCACGCACGCCGAGCTGCCGCGCCACTCCCGGATAGCGCGCCAAAGCCTCGACCGCCGCCGATTGGCCCGCTGACGTCAAACGGTAGATCCGCCGCGCCGCGCGAGCCGCCGCACGCGCCTGCGCGTCGCGCTCCCAGGTCGATTGGACCAACTCCTCACCCTCGAGGCGTCGAAGGATCGGATACACGGTGCTGACGCGAAGCCCCGTCACGTCGGCAATACGGAAGCCATAGCCATGCCGGGCCGCCAACGCGGCGAGCACGAGCGCCGTGGGATACGTGAGCTGCATCGGCCCTCCTGTACTGGATTCCGATCTATATAGGATAACAGTATACGAAACGCCGTCGATGACCGCAAGATGCAGTCGAGCGGGTGCCGCGAGCTCGCGGCAGAATGTCCCCGATCGCTATTCCGATGCCCCGCCGTGACACGCACGATCCAGCCCATGAAGCTCCCAAACGCGTCCGCGGCACGGGTCGATGTCACCAAGATCCGTGACTACCTCCTGTCTTCCACGCATCCGAAAGGGAGAGACAAGAGGCGCGTGTTTCGCCAGCTCGGATTCGATGACGATCGATGGCTCGATCTCCTTCGCGAACTATCGCGCGCTGGTCGGGACGGCGAGGTTGTGAAGCAGGTGTCAACGATTTATGGTACGAAGTACGTGATCGATGCCGCGATTGCGGGGCCGCGGGCAACCGGGCTCGTCCGCACGGTCTGGATGCTCGAGCGTGGGCATGCAGCCCCACGGTTGGTGACGGCGTATCCGCTTGGAGAGCCCAATGAAGGAGCATGATCTCATCGTCCTGACCGATGATCTGCCTGAGCACGGTCTTCGGCAGGGCGACATTGGTACGATCGTCCACGTCCATGCGGATGGCGCGGCGATCGAGGCGGAGTTCATGGTCGGGTCGGGTCAGACCGTGGCAGTGCTCACGCTCCCTCCGTCCCGTTATCGCGCGTTGGAGGACGACGAGATTCTGCATGCGCGCCGGGTCACCACATGATAGGTCGTACTCAGAGGCGCAACACAGAGCGATGATGGGCCGACCGAGAACGACGCCCACACGATCAACATATGTCCACCCAACCCGCTTCTAAAACCGTTTACCAGGAGGATGACATGGCAACGACAACCGAGACCGCGCTTCGAGCCAAGCAGCTTTCGGTGGGCATCACGGTCAACGATTTGCAACAGAGTCTGCGATTCTACGAAGCGTTGGGCTTCGGAGTGGAAGAGCGCTGGGAGGAGGACGGGACCCTGCTCGGCGTGATGCTGCGAGCGGGCGAGGCTCGGATCGGGGTGAACCAGGACGACTGGAAGAAGGGACGGGATCGGGTGAAGGGCGTCGGCATGCGGATCTTCATCGGCACGGCGCAGGACATCGACCAGCTGGCTGCCCGTGCGCAGGGCGCGGGTCTCAGCCTGGACGAAGAACCGCACGACACGCCGTGGGGGACTCGCGCATTCGGGGTCACCGACCCGGACGGATTCAAGCTGACAGTGACGTCGCGAGATTGAGGCGTCCTTCGACCGCCTGACCGTCGGTTCGACGGGCGAGTGACGATCGCCTTCCCCGAGTGGGTCGAGCCGATGGCGGCGACGCTCACACAGGAGCGGTTCACGGGGCCGGAATGGATTTTCGAGCGCAAGCTCGATGGCATTCGACTGCTCGCGTTCAAGGACGGAGTCGACGTCCGCCTGCTAACGCGAAATCGTCTCCAGCGCAACGCCTCGTATCCCTCCGTAGCCTCGGCGGTTGCCGATCTGCCGGTCGACGACGTGATCCTGGACGGCGAGGCGTTGGGCGTGTGGGGGAAGGCTGGCAAACCCGAGTATCATGTCTTCGACATTCTCCGGCTCGATGGGCGTGATGTGACTTTGTTGCCGCTCGATGTGCGCCGTGCGCTGTTGCGTGAGCTGCCGCTCGTGCCTCCGCTCGAGCGGGTGGTCTCACTCGATGGTGACGCGAAGCCTTGGGAGCGAGCCTGCCGGGAAGGCTGGGAGGGCGTGATCGCGAAGCGCCGCGACTCGCCTTACGAGCACCGCCGCTCGCGACACTGGCTGAAGATGAAGTGCGAGGCGACGCAGGAGCTCGTGGTCGGCGGGTTCACGGATCCGCAGGGCGGACGCGTGGGGTTAGGCGCGCTGCTCGTCGGGTACTTCGAGGGTAGCGACCTCGTGTTCGCCGGCAAGGTCGGCACGGGCTTCGACCGCAAGCTCCTCCTCGAGCTGCGTGCGCGGCTCGACCCGCTCGAGTTAGGGCAGCCGCCGTTCACGCGCGCCGTCGGGCTGCCACGCCTCCGCGCACACTGGGTGCGGCCCGAGATCGTGGTGCAGGTCGCGTTCATCGAGTGGACGGTCCACGGCAAGCTCCGGCATCCGCGCCTTCTTGGAGTTCGCACAGACAAGCCGGCTCACGAGGTGACTCGGGAGACCACGTGATCTCGCACCCCGAAAAGGTGCTCTTCCCCGATGACGGCATCACGAAAGGCGAGCTCGCATCGTATTACGAGAGCATCGCACCGCTGATGCTGCCGCACATCCGTGCGCGCCCGATCACGATGGAGCGGTACCCCAACGGCATCCACAAGGACGGCTTCTTCCACAAGGATGTCTCGAAGGGGTTTCCGGATTGGCTCGAGCGCATCGAGGTGCCGAAGAAGAACGGAACCGTGAACTACCCTCTGGTCACCGACACGCGATCGTTGCTCTGGCTCGCCAACCAAAACTGCATAACCCCGCACGTGTTCACATCGCGCGCGCCTGACCTGTTGCACCCCGACATCTGCGTCTTCGACCTGGACCCCTCCATCGATGCGCCGGACATGCTGCACGCGGCCGCGCTCGGGGTGCGTGATCTCCTCGAAAACATGGGGTTGCCCAGCTGGGTCAAGACATCCGGCTCGAAGGGCTTCCACATCGTCGTTCCGCTCGACGGTGAGGCGCACGTCAACGAAGTCACGCGGTTCGCGAACGCCGTCGGCGCACTGCTGGTCGCGCGTGATCCGGAGCGCCTGACACTGGAGTTCAGCAAGGCAGACCGAGGCGACCGCATCTTCGTCGATACCGGCCGCAATGCATTCAGCGCGACGTTCGCCGCCGCCTACGCCGTGCGCGCGAAACGTGGCGCGCCCGTATCCGCGCCGTGCACGTGGGAGGAGATCGAGCGCGGGATCGCCGCGCCCACGACGTTTACGTTGAAAAGCATACCACGCCGCATCACCGATGTCGGCGACCCATGGTCGGGACTGCACCGAAAGGGCGCATCACTCGAACGCGCCACGGAGCGATTGCGACAGCTTCAAAAACAACGCTGACCGCCCGGCGGATAGAACCTGCGTAGTGCTGATCTGATCGCCAGAGTGGAACGCGACGGCCGGCCCCGACAAGAGGAGCCGGCCGTTCGGCCGTCACCCATCTGGGAAGCGACGGTCAGTGCTGCGTCACGCTGAGTCCGGTGACGAAGGCTTCCGTGTTGTGCGCGAAGCGGATGCCGTATACGCCGTCGGTGGACGTCAGCATGCCCGCGGCCACGACGGAGGACTTGTCGTAGCTGCCGACGACGGTGCCGTTGATCGCGCACTCGACCTTGTCGCCTCTCACCGAGACAGCGATCTCCTGGGTCACCGGCTCTCCGGGACCCGCCGCGCTGGTCACTGCCGCGTGCTCCTCACCACGCCCGTTGACCTGGAAAGGCTCGGGGCCGAAGCCGCGCACGATGAACCTGCCGTTTCCGTAGGCGGCGCAATACAGGTAGCTCTGCTGATCCGTGCCCATGTCATTGCCGGCGATGACGATGCCGTACGGGTGCGGATGGTCGTTCAGCGCCATGTACGCGGGCTCTCTGAACGTCGCCGTGACTGTGTAGTCTCCGGTGGCGGTGTTGGCGGAGTTCCAGTAAGTGATGGCGGGGCCGGTCGTGACGTGCAGCGCGCCCTCTTCCTCGACGAGCTTCGCGTCCTCGACAGTCTGGCCCCGGCTCGCCGCGCGGGCATCGATCGTGCCCTGCCAGCCCTCGACCAGGATGCCGCCGCCGGCAACCGAGCGGTCCGCATCCTGGGCGTGCGCGCCGGTCACCGGGAAGACGAATATCGCAGCGGCAACGGCGACCGTGTAACGGTAGATTCGACGCATGATCACCTCCTCCTGAAGGGGTAGAGCCGTCGACCAGAATAGCGACCACCCACCGGGCGCGCCATAGCCGGCTCATCGCGCTCTCGATGCCTCCTCAACCTAGTGTCCCGTCCCAGAAGTTCCTTGCGCATCGAGAACGCCGATG
>JBOHRM010000329.1:0-9922 GCA_050732715.1 Longimicrobiales bacterium | reverse complement strand
ACCCTCTCCCCCCGGTCGGGGGAGAGGGGACGCTCCCTGCGACTGCTCTGGGTTGTGATCTCGTCTTTTACGCGACGCGCGGCGCACACCTCACCGGCGTGCGACGTGTTGCATCCCATCGTGCGTGAGGTGCGAGGTCCGATGGGTTGGCGAGCGCGCGCTCGAGCAGCGGCCGTGCCTCCTCCGCGCGGCCGCTCGCGCACAGGATCCGCGCGAGCGTGTAGTCGCTGGTGGCATCGGGCGCTCCTCTGCTTCTCGCCGCGGCGGATGCGCCGAGTGCCTGGCGAAGCTCACCGCGTGCGAGATGCACCCAGGCGAGCACTTCCAACGCCTCCACGGATCGTCTCACCGCGACGTCGCGCATGATGACCTCGAGTGCTTCATCGCGCCGTTCGGGATGGCTCGACAGAAACAGCGCGAGCTCGTGTGCGTGGAGCGCCCGCGCCCGCGAGGTCGAGACCAGGCGCACGAACCTCTGCTCGTGTGCGTCGGCCGCCCGTTCATCGCCCATGGCGCGCATCACCTCGGCGAGCCGCAGGTGCAGGTCGGGGTGCGCGTCGGTGAGAATCGTGCGGTATAACGTCGCCGCGCGCTCCCACTCGGAACGGCGGTACGCGATGCCCGCCAGGCCTTCGATCGCCGGCAGGTAGCCCGGCTGCGTCGCGAGCGCCTGACGGTACCACGCCGCCTCGCGCTCGAGGTCGCCCGCCGCGCCATCGAAGCCACCGAGAATCGTCTCGCACCAGGCGACGAGCTGGCGGCGCACGGCGCGCGCGCGAAGCCGGCGGCAGGCGGGCTCGAGGCGCGTGAATGCCTCGCCGGCGGTACCCTTCGCCTCGAGCCAGCGTGCGTGCCTGAGGTGTGTGGCGAGTGTACGCGGGTGTGCCTTGCGAAGCGCCGTCAGCGCCCGTTCCGCCTCGTCATAGGCGCCGGCGGCGGTCGTCGCATCGAACAGCGTGCCGAGCGCGGCCTCATCGGAGGAGTCCCCTGCCACGGCGTTGCGCGCGGCGTCGAGCGCGCCTCGGAAATCGTGCAGCGACAGGCGGGCCGCCGCGACGCGTGCGTGCGCGGCGGCGCGATCGAGCGCGGTCGGCAGGAGTCCTTCGGCCAACGTGGTCGCCCGCTCGAGATGGGTGAGTTCATTGTCGAGTTGGAACGCCACCATGTGGTGGCGGACGAGCGCCGCGGCGACGATGGGGTTGCGCGGGTCGACCTCCAATCGTCGCTCGTGCGCGTCGATCGTCTGCATGAGCACCTGTGCCTCGAGCTCGGCGTTGGGGCCCGCGGCCGGGTCGGCGCGCGTCCACAGCGCCGCCGCGAGGCTGGCGGCGATCCCGAGGATCGCCGCCGCCCCCACGTTAGGTAGCCCGCTCATGGCGCGTTCGGCGCGGCGAGGTACGGGAAGCCGGCCTGGAACGGAACATCGTTGGCGTCGACGCCGTCGCTCTGCAACGCAGGTACGGGCGGTCCGAAAACGCCGAAGATGAGATTCAGCTCGACATCGATGACGTCGTCCTCGAGTTGCCGGCCGTTGGGGAACCCGCTCAGATCGCCGAGCGGCTGGACATCCGGCAGCGCGAAGTCGGCGAGCGCGTCGGCTTGCGTCGGATCGAGCCCGTAGCGGGCCTGGATGACGCCCGATGCGACCGGCAGGAACTGATTGTCATCGGCCGGAGCGGATTGGTTGAACACGTCCTTGTCCGCGGACTCGGCGACGAACGCGGTATTGATCGCGGGAAGACCGAACCGGTCCACCTGCATCACGGTCATACCGAACAGCGGGCTCGACTCGAAGTCGTCATCCATCCCCGGTCCCGTGCCGTCATCTTCGCATGCGGCCGTGAACGCGGCCGTGAGCGCGAGGACCAGAAGAGCGCTCGTGGAGAATATTCGGTTACGCATGGTTTCCTCTCATGATCACCGGCGTTGGCCGGCGAGCTCGGGTTCTCTGATATCGTCGGGAGTGGCGCGCGACCTATCGGCTGGTCGTGCCCCACACGCTCAGGTTCGCGGGATCACCCAACATTGAAAGCGGGACCTCGACCACGATCGCATAGACGTTGAGCCCCGCGAACGTGTCCGTGCCGGGATCGGCGAAGCTCGTCTCCTCGCCGGCGAGAATCGCCTGGAATCGACCGAGGTCGAAGAAGAACGGATCATCGCGAACGCCGGCGAAAACCGTGAGGCCGTTGTCCGTCCCGATGTTTGCCTGCGCATCCGTGCTGACGGGGACACGCGTCACGGGCGCATCCGTGACCAACCGTCCGACGGCGCCCGTCATAGTCGGAGCGGCCGGCCCGACCACGTGGAGCGTTTGATCGTGCGGCGGTCCCGTGACGATCGCCTGGATCACGAGATCCTCGACGAAGTCGCCGTCAACATCGATCTCGAACTGATAAAGAACTTCGGGGTCGAGGATCGATTGACCGAGCTGGATCTCCGGCGCGGCCTGCACGTTCGAGATCGTCATTGCGAGCACGAGCGCGTCGCCGCTGCGGAACGAATACACGTCCGCGATGTCGGCCGCCTGATCGCCGGTGGCCAGTGGCCCGTCCGTGTGGTCGGCGCCGGTGAGGACGCTGCGCCCCACCACCAGTGCCGCGGCCGTGAACGCGAGACCGCCCAGCGTCATCACAGCCCGTGAGAATCGGGTTCTTCGCATGAATGCCTCCCTCTTGAAGGGTGATCGTCGTTACCCGAGGGCTACGACGTGAGGGAGGCGAGCGGATTGCGACTACTGCGTGGCCGAGCTCCAGCGACCGACGAGGAACGGCGTCGTCGTGGGCTGCTCCGAGCCGCCGGCCGGTTCTTCCGTGACCGCGCTCTGGGCGTACGTCGTCTCGGATGACAGCGGTCGGAGGACGACGACACGGCCGGCGGGCCCGGTGTCGAACGTGCCGAGGCTCACGGGGTCCGCGCCCGGTGCCAGGCCCCAGAGCTGGTACGTGCGGCCCGCGGCCGCGGGCGGCAGGTCGAACGCCGCCACGATCATCTGGTCCGTGCCGCGGTTCCAGAACAGGCGTACGCGCGGTTCGTTCGCCGTACTGGCGAGCGTGACCGTTTCGACGGCGGGCCCGGTGAGCGCGGCGAGCAACGTGTCACGGCGCGCGCCCTCGATCTCGAGTGCGTCGATCGTGGCGCGCGCGTTCGCGAGCTCGGCTGCGAGTGTATCGGCGCGCATCTCCGATCGCTGATACGAGAGCCCCGTCCAGACCGCGAACGCGGCGGCCGCCGCCGCGGCGAGCCAGGGGCCCCAAGTAAACGATCGGCGAGGACGGGCGGCGGGCGGCGGGCTCGGTGCAGGGTGCCCGGGTGGACGCGTTTGAACGCGATCCCGCACGTCCGACCGCTCACCGATGGCGGCCTCCAACACGCGCGCCTTGAGATGCGTTGGAGGCGCGACGGCAGGGACGTGGCCGGCGAGCGCGTCGACCACACGTTGGTGCTCGCGGACCGCAGCACGACATTGAGCGCAGCCCTCGAGATGCGCTTCGAACGCCGCACGCTCGTCGGCGTCCAGCGCCCCGAGCGCGAATGCGGGCACGTCACCGAGCCAGGGGTGCTCGTTCAACTCGCCCCCTTCGGGATCGGCGCCCTGCTGCCCGTCACCAGTCTGTCCCGCAACGTCTGCATGCCATTCCGGATGCGGGTCTTGACCGTACCCAGCGGCACATCGAGCTCGCGCGAGATCTCGCTGTGGGTGAGGCCGCCGAAATAGGCGAGCTCGATCGCGCGCCGCTGATCGGGTGGGAGCTCGTTCAACACGGCCGCCACGTTCGTCGACATCTCGACTCGCGCCAGCGCCGCCTCGCCCGGGTTCGGCATCGCCTCCGCCATCGTGAACGCAGCGATTCGAGGTTCCTCCCGGTCTTGAAGCTTCATTCGACGGCGTGCAGATCGGACTCGATCGAGCGCCCGGCTGCGGCAGATCGCGAAGACCCACGCCTCGATCGGGCCGCGTGTCACATCGAACGCATCGGCGGTGCGCCAGACCTGGACGAACGTGTCCGTGACGATCTCCTCCGCATCGCGGGAGTCGTGCAGAATCGAGCACGCAAGACCATACACGCGTGGGGCCAGATCGTCATAGAGGGCTTCAAGGGCCGATGCGTCCCCCGCGGCGAGCCGCTCGTGCAGCATCTCCCCAGACAAGCTCTGGGACCTCATTGGGTGTACGTCGCCTCCTCGGCGATCGGTTCGGGCATCTCTTAGGGAACCCGCGCTCGGGCCTCGACGAAAAGGATCGCACCGAGCCCGGATTGCTGAACGCCGCGACGCCGCCGCACGATCCGCAGGGAGCCGGCGCGCGCCCGGATCGCGCCGGCGGCGCAGACTCGGGCACGCGACAATGACGGCCGAGCTTGGGCGACAAGCTAAGCCCGCTGACCCGTCGTCGCCACGTGTCGCCTCCTGGCGTGCCAACGTCAGGGAGCCGCCCCCTCGACAACAGGACTCTCGCGGCCTTGCGGGCGAAGTTCACCAGGATAAACGTGCATCCCGACCCGGCGAGGATGCGCCCTGCGGTTCCCCGCCCGCTGCTGCCCGTGCGGGCGCGGCCGCCTACCGCGGCTTACGTCGCGGGGCGATTCGTCAAACGCCACAGACTGAGTCTAGCAGCAATACTGTCGACAGTATTGGTCTTAGCGGATTCTTGGCGAGCTTGGCGTCTTGGCGCGAGCATTCCTTACCGGCCCATACGTTTCATCCACCGATGGTGCCGCGGCGAGCGGCATGGAGAACTGACTTGGTCAGGCGCTCTCCTGGGGTGAGCCGAGCAACCCCTTGCCGCCGCATGCCGGATCCATATCCTTCGTGCCGGCTCGTACGGCGAGATTGCGAGGGCTCTGGGCATAGAATCGGGCATCATCAGGACCCGCATCCGATCGGGTATGCAGAAGCTGAAGACCGCGCTCGAGCCTCTCTCGACGGACGTGCTCGCATGAGTGACGATCGATCGGACGCAAAGGGCCTCGCGGCCGCCTACGCGCTCGGCGCGCTCGAAGGCGATGAGCTGAGCCGGTTCGAAGCACGGCTCGCCGCGGATCGGGAGCTGGCCGACGAGGTTGCCAGCTATCGCGAAGTGGTCGCCGCCATTGCCCTCGGGATCACGCCCGTCGAACCGCGTCCCAGCGTTCGCGACGAAGTGCTCCGGCGCGCACGTGAGACTCCGAAGCCCGCGGTCGAAGCCGCTGTTCCGCCCAGCCCGCGTTCGCCGTACGCGGCGCTGCCTTGGGAGCCCGGCGGCGTGCCCGGCCTGCAACTGCACTGGATCCGCCGCGTCAGCGGAGCCGGCGAGAGCATCGTGCTGATGCGGGGTGAGCCCGGCACGCGCTACCCGGATCACTCGCACACGGGTGAGGAGCACGGCTTCGTGCTGCAAGGCACGTTCAGCGACGCACTCGGCGAGTACCGCGCGGGCGACTACGTCCACTATCCCGCCGGGTCCGTGCACAACGATATCCGTGTGACCGGCGCCGAGGTGTGCATCTTCCTCGTCGTCACCGGCCCCGTCGTCCCGACCGAGCCTGCGTTCCAGTCTAGCTGAGCCGCGGCGACTCGGAGATCAGAACGTCGACGCGGTCGCGTGACGCGCCCCGATATCGCCGCCCCCTCACGCGGCGGCGCAAGGCCGTCATGGCGTCGTGACGCGGTCCTCCGTGGGACGCAGGTGCTTCTCGAACCAGTCCAGGATGATCGGGGAGACCGCCATCTGGAGCTTGGGCTCGGTGGGGCCGTGGGGCGTCCGCGGGAGGACCACCATCTCGGTCGGGACCCCGAGGCGGCCCAGGGCGCGATAAAACTCCTGCCCTTGGGTGAACGGCACCCGCAGGTCGTTCTCGCCGTGGATGACCTGCGTGGGTGTCTTCACGTTCGCGATCCGGTACATCGCCGAGTGTCGCTCGTAGCCGTCGTAGTCCTCCCAGAACTCGGTCCCGCCCATGTGGGCGACGAGGTATTCACCGATGTCAGTGGTCGTGACCATGCTGATGAGGTTGGGAAGCCCCGCGCCCATGCTGGCCGCCTTGAACCGGTCCGTCCGGGTCACGGCAAACGACGTCATGTACCCGCCGTAGCTCCACCCCATGAGCAGGAGCGAGTCGGCGTGGGCCACGCCGCGCTCGATCACCTCGTCCACCCCTGCCATCAGGTCATCCAGGTCGCCGTAGCCCCAATCGCGGACATTCGCGAAGCGGAACTCGCGGCCGTACCCGGTGCTGCCCCGTGGATTGGGCCGGAGCACGGCGTACCCCTCCTGGGCGAAGTACTGGATGTTGTAGATGCCGGAGTTCCCGGTGAACGACTGGGTGAACACGCCGGCGGGCCCGCCGTGCACATTGAGGATGAGCGGGTAGCTGCGCCTGGGCTCGGAGTCCACGGGGTAGGTCAGGAGTCCTTCGATCTCGAACCTGCCGTCCTGCGAACGCCACGACACCAGCTCCGTCCGGCCCATCTCGGGGACGGTCACATTCGCGTGCACGTCGGTCAGCTGACGCGGGGCGAATTCGGCCGTGGCTGACACATGGACATCGGCCGGCGTGTCGGTGGTCTGCCAGGTGAACGCCATCCAGTCGGCGTCGGTGGCGAACGAGGGGGACCCGAGCACACCGTCGCCTTCGGTCATCCGGACAAGCGGGCCGCCATCGACCGGGAGTGCGGTGACGTGACGGGTAGTACCGATCGATTCGCTCAGGAGGACCGCGGACCCGTCCCGTGACCATCCCAACAGCCCACCGCTCCGGTCGTGGCTGTCGGACAGACGGCGAGGCTCACCGCCGGACGCTCGAATGACGTGGACATCGCCGAGACCCACGCGCTGGGGCGTATCGCCCGACGAGATGAACGCCACCCACTGGCCATCGGGCGAGTAGCGCGGCGTTCCGTCAGTCCCGCCGAGCGTGACGAGCGGCGTCATCTGACCGCCCTCTTCGGCCGGGACCGTCGAAATGTCCGAGCCCCGGGCGCCTTCGTCGAGACGCGGATCCACCTGGTGCGCGAAGACGAACGTGCGCCCGTCCGGGGACCACTCGAACGCCGTGACGTGGAACGTCCCCTCGGTGTGGCGGACCGCTTCACTCAACTCCTCCGCGTCGGCGTCCAACGCCACACTGTAGATGTGGCCGTACTTGAAGTCCTGGTCCACGAAGATCGGATCCCGGCGCTCCTCCTTACGCGTCTTCTCCTCCTTCGTCTCGGGGTCCCGCATGAGATACGCGATCCGGCTCCCGTCGGGTGACCAGCGATAGCTCCCCACACCCGCCTCGGCGGCCGTGGCCGCGAAAGCCTCGCCCCCGTGAACCGAGATGACCCAGACCTGGCTCCGAGGACCGTCTTCATCGGATTCATTGGAGCCGCCACCGGCACCACGGCGGCTCGTGAAGGCCAGCCACTCGCCGTCCGGAGAAAACGACGGATTCCCAGCCGAGCTCTCGCCCCGGGTGAACTGCGTGTTGCCCGAGCCGTCGGCGTTCACGAGCCAGAGGTGGCTCAGATATTCGGACTCGTCACCCTCGATGAGAGGCACCCGGACCACGTACGCGATACGACTCCCGTCCGGCGAGATCGCCGTCTCTTGAATCTGCCGAAACTCCATGCTCTTCTCGGGCGTCCATCGAAGCTCGGATGAGTCGGACGCTTCCTGGGCGGCGACCGGGATGGCGAACGCCAGGAACAAGATCGAGAGTGCGAACGGGCGGCTGCGCATCGGACCTCGCTTTTTGAATGGCGACTTGGCGCGTCGAAGGTACGTGCGCGCGGCAGCCGTCGGCAATCTCGCCCTTGACTCCTGCACCGATCATGTATAGTGTGTATATATGATATGAACACTGACCTGAGCATTTCCCAGGCGGACAGGCGGCCGATGTATCTGCAGATCATGGAGCAGATACGGCACCGGGTCGCGGTGGGCGACTGGCGGCCGGGGCAGGAGATTCCTTCGATCCGGGCGTTGGCCGCGGCGACGCGCGTGAGTGTGATCACGGTGAAGCGCGCGTATCTCGAGTTGGAGCGAGAGGGTGTGATTTTGTCGCGGCAGGGCCGAGGGTCGTTCGTGGCGGACAACGTGGAGCTGAGCACGAAGCTGTGGGAGCAGGAGATGGATGAGCATCTGGCGGCGGCCGCGGAGATCGGCCGGCAGCTCGGGCTCGGGGCGACGTCGCTCACGGCACGGTTCAATGAGGTGATCAACGGCAAGGGCGGGACGGATCGATGACGGCGCTCGCGATCGAGATGGAAGGTGTCGAGAAGGCGTACCGGTTCTTCCGGCTGTGCGACGTGGCGCTGAGGCTCGAGCCGGGGCAGATCATGGGGTTCGTCGGCCCGAACGGCGCCGGCAAGTCGACGACGATTCGCATCTTAATGGCGCTGATCCGGCAAGACCGGGGCGATGTCCGCGTGCTCGGGAGGCGGATGCCGGGCGACCAGGCCGAGGCGAAGCGGGATGTCGGCTTCTTCTCGGACGACATGCGGCTCTATGGGCACGCCACGCTCGACTGGCACATGCGCTTCGTCGCATCGATCTACCCGGGTTGGGACGCGGGTTACGCAGCGGAGCTGGTGCGTCGGTTCGACCTGCACTCCGAGCAGCAGATCAAGAGTTTGTCGCACGGCCAGCGTACGAAGGCGATGTTGCTGCTCGTGCTGGCGCGGCGGCCGCGGCTGCTGCTGCTCGACGAGCCCACCACGGGTCTCGATCCGGTCGCGCGGCACGAGATCCTCGCGGAGCTCATGGATGTGCTCACCGATGAGCGCCGCGCGATCCTGTTCTCGTCGCAAAATACGCAAGACGTAGAGCAGATCTCGGATCAGATCACGTTCATTGATCGCGGCCGGATCATCGAGTCTCGTGACAAGGAGACGTTCCTCGAGCGGTGGCGACGGCTCCAGCTCGACGTTCCAGCGGGCTTCGTGACGCCGGCGCTCCCGGAAGTCATCGACGTAACGGTGAGCGGCCGCGTCGGCGTCGCCGTCACGAACGCCCACACGCCGGCGATTGCCGCCGCGTACGAGCGCGCCGGCGCCGTCGTGCGCGAGGTGCAGCGGATGACGCTCGAGGAGATCTTCGTCGCCACCGTGATAAGCAGCCGAAAGGAGAGCGCGGCGTGAGCGGCTCGATCATCCGCCGGCTGGTCATCAAGGACCTGTATCTGCAATGGCCGCTGATCGTCGGAGCGATGTTGGCCGGCGGCGTGGCGATCGCGCTTTTGCCCCGCAGCGAGACAGCCTACTTCGTCGGCTGGATTGCGCTGCTGGTGGTGCTCATTCTCCTCGGCGTTTTCACGGTCGTGCTGAGTGTGATCCAGGAACGCAAGGACAAGGTGCTCCTGTTCGTGCTGAGCTTGCCGATATCGACGAAGCAGTACGTTCTCGCGAAGCTCGCGTCTAACGCCGCGGCGTTTCTCGGGCCCTGGGCCATCCTGACGGCGACAGCGCTGGCAGTCATCGCCGTGACGCCGATGCCCGACGGCCACATGCCGTTCCTGGCGATCATCCTGCTGTGGGCGGTCTGTTACTACTCGCTCCTGCTCGGCGTGGCGCTCGTCACCGACTCCGCGGTCTGGACGACCGTGGTGATCGTGGCGTGCAACATCGCGCCCACGTTCTTCATCCCGGCCCTCTACCGGCTGCCTTCACTCGATGGCAGCAACCCCGCAGCTACGGCGCACTGGGGCACGGAAGTGCTCGCCGTTCTCGGTGCCGAGCTCGCGCTCTGCGTCGTGGCCGTGGGCCTCGGTTTGTTCTTCCATTCCCGTAAGAGAGACTTCGTTTAAGGAGCGACTCCATGTCCAGCCAAGAACGTCTGCACGCCCTCGACGCGGTCCGCGGGTTCGCGCTACTGCTCGGCATCTTGCTGCACGCGTCGTTGTCGTTCTTTCTGCCCGTACCCGCGATGGACGTCTCGCAGAGCGGCGCATTGGCGGCGATG
>JBOHRM010000328.1:0-8994 GCA_050732715.1 Longimicrobiales bacterium | reverse complement strand
GGATCGAGAGCTACCTCCCAATCGTGCCACGGGTACGGCAGTGGAAGGATCGCAAGAAGGTCGTGAGTTGGCCGCTGTTTCCGAGCTACGTTTTCAGCCGATTCGCGCCGCGAGAGGTGAGCCAGGTGCTGCGCGTGCCCGGTGTGGTCTCGGTTGTGCGCTCGAACGGCGAGCTTGTCGCGGTCAGTGTCGAGGATCTCGAGAACGTGAAGCGCTTCGCGCACGCACTGGCGACGCAGCAGGTGCAGCCGGAGCTTCGGCCGTTCATAGCGGAGGGCCAGTGGGTCCGCGTAGTCGGCGGGCCGTTCGAGGGGGTTACCGGCCTCGTGATCGAGCGCAGAAGCCGAAAGCGCGTGCTGGTGGGGTTGAAGGCGATCGGACAGGGTCTGGAAGTCGATATCGACACCCGATCGCTCGTGCCGATCTCGGGTCCATGATGTCGAGCCGCGCGGCCCGAGCACACCTGTGATGGGCGGGGATGTATGCGTGACGTGACCTTGACCCACGCGACGGAGTCGCGTGGGGCGGCGACGGACCGGAGCGTCGAGCACACGGTGCTGGTCGAGCCATCGCGGCTGTTGAGCGTCGCGCTCTATCTCGATGGCGCGAACCTCGAAGACATCGAGCGGGCGATGCGGCAAGGTGTGGTCGAAGGTTTCACGACGAATCCGACGCTGGCGCGGAAAGCGGGTGTCCGGGACTATCGCGCGTTCGCGCACGAAGCGATCGCACGCGTGGGTGATCTCCCGGTCTCGATCGAGGTGCTGGCCGATGACTTCGAGCGGATGGCCGCACAAGCCCGCGAGATCGCGCGTTGGGGCGAGAACGTGCTCGTGAAGGTTCCAATCTGCACGACGCGTGGCGAATCCACGATCCCATTGATCCGGGAACTGTGCGCGGAGGGACTCCGCATCAATGTCACGGCGGTACTCACACTGCGCCAGGTGCGGGCCGTGAGCGAGGCGGTGCAGCCGGACGTGCCGGCGATCGTGTCGCTCTTCGGCGGCCGCATCGCCGACACCGGTGTCGACCCGTGTCCGGTGATGGCGGCGGCGGTCGAGCTGTGCCGCGACGTCCCCGAGCTACGCGTCCTTTGGGGCAGTCCGCGTGAAATCCTGAACGTGTACCAGGCGGACGCGTGCGGCGTCGATGTGATCGTGCTGACGGCGGACCTGCTCGCGAAGCTGAGCCTGCGCGGCAAGGACCTCGAGGAGTTTTCGCGGGAGACCGTGCAGATGTTTGTCGAGGACGGTGTCAGGGCAGGCTATACGCTTTAGATATCGAATGATGAATGATGAGTGATGAATGAACGACGATGACCGTTCGGCGTGTTTCATCTGAGTATTTCGCATATTTCGCATTCATCATTTCGCATTCATCATTGCCGTGTTGAGGGTCGTGGTCACGGGGGTGGCGGGCTTCATCGGCAGCCATCTCGCGGATCGGCTGCTCGCCGAGGGCCACACCGTGGTCGGCATCGATGATCTTTCGCAGGGCGTTTTCGAGCAGGTTCCCAGCGGCGTCGAGTTCCATCGGGCCGATATTCGGTCCTCCGACGTTGCCGCGCACTTCGAGGGTGCCGCGGCGGTGTTCCATCTCGCGGCCAAGAACTGCATATCGGACTGCCAGCACGATCCTGTGACGACGATGGCGGTGAACGTCACGGGAACGGCGAACGTGCTGGAAGCGGCGGCGCGAGCGGGCGTGCAGCGGGTGGTCTATGCGGAGTCATCGGCGTTGTACGAGGGTGTGACGCGGTTTCCCACGCCGGAGGATGAGATTGCGCCCGAGAGCATCTACGCGGCGAGCAAGGCCGCGAGCCGGGAGGTTGCGCGGGCGTACGCGCGCTGGCGCGGGCTGAGGCTGACCGCGCTCCGCTACTTCTGCGTTTACGGGCCGAGGCAGGACCATCGCCGCACGGTCGCGCCGGTCATGGCCGCGTTCATCCGGAGTCTTCTCGGCGGGCGTCGGCCCACGATCTACGGGACGGGTGAGAAGCGCCGTGACTTCGTCTACGTGGATGACGTGAACGACTTTCACATGCGTTGTCTGACGGACGTGCGCACGTACGGCGCGACCTACAACCTGGGCTCGGGCGTCGATTGCTCGGTGCGCGGGATCTTCGACGAGATCCGTTCATTGTTGGGTTCCGATCTGGAACCGGAATACGCGCTCGAGCTGCCGGGCGAAGCGGAGCGGACGTGTGCGGACATCGGCCGCGCGCGCGCGCTCGGGTGGGAGCCGACGGTCTCGTTGCGCGAGGGACTCCGCCGCTCGATCGAGCACATCGAACGCGAGCTCGGCACGGATGTCGAGCTGGCCCGCAGTTGAGCCGGACGGCGTACCCGCGCTGGTGTTGGCGGCGGGTCGGGGCACGCGGATCGCGGCGGTTTCGGCGGGCCGGCCGAAACCGCTGCTCGAGGTGGCCGGACGCTCACTGCTCGAGTGGAACCTGCGGTGGCTCGCTGCGCACGGTGTGGGCCGTGTGTGGATCAACCTTCACCGCGAGGCCGACGTGATCCGCGCGGCGATCACCTCGGGTGCGCACCTGGGTCTTCACGTGCGTTATTCTCACGAGACCACGCTGCTGGGCACGGCGGGCGCGTGGCGGCGGCTGCGGGACGAATGGTCCGGGACATCGCTCGTGGTATACGGCGACAACCTGATGCGGTTTGACGTGACGGGGCTGCTACGCGTGCATCGCGAGACGGGCGCGCGGTTGACGGTCGCACTGTTCGATCCCGCCCGGCACGTGCACACGGCGGCGGCCGGCGGCTTCGCACACATAGAGGACGGTCGTGTGACGGCGTTCCGCGAAGGGGTTCCGGGTGGGCTCCCCACTCCCCCGGACCCATCCCCTTCGCCGACCTCGATCGGCTGCGCCGCCCTCGGTTCCGAGTTCCGAGTTCCGAGTCGGTTGTCGTTGAACCCGGAACCCGGAACTCGGAACCCGGAACTCCTCATCAACACGGGTGTGTACGCACTCGAACCGGATGTGGGCACGCTGATTGGCGCGGGCTATCAGGATTTCGGCCACGACGTCCTGCCGTGGCTGGCGGAACGCGGCGAGCTTGCCGCGCACATCATCGAGCCGACCGGTTTCTGCCTCGGCGTGGACACACCCGAACGGTACGCGCGGGCGAAGGCGATGGTGGCGGGCGGCGCGGTGGCCCTTTGATCATCACGCGCACGCCGTTCCGGGTGACGCTCGGCGGCGGCGGGACCGATCTCCCCGCGTACTACACGCGCCACGGCGGGTTCATCTTCGCCATGGGCATCGACAAATACATGTATCTGATGCTCAACCCGCCGACCGTCGATGACAAGATCCGTTTGCATTACAGCCGCAGCGAGACGGTCGATCACGTCTCGGAGCTGAAGCACGAGCTGGCGCGCGAGGCGCTCCGGCTGCACGGGATCGAGCGGAAGATCGAGATCTCGTCGATGGCGGATCTACCGGATGGGACGGGCCTCGGATCCTCGAGCGCCTACCTGGTCGGGCTGCTCATGGCGCTGCACCACTTCAAGCGCCGGTACGTTTCGCTCGAGGTGTTGGCGGAGGAAGCGTGCCACATCGAGCTGGATGTGCTCGGTAAAGGGATCGGCAAGCAGGACCAATATTTAGCCGCGTTCGGCGGGCTCACGGTGCTCGAGATCGCGCGGGACGGGGTGGTCACCGTGCGCTCGGTCCAGATGCCGAGCGGCGCGCTCTACGATTTTGTCGCGAACACGCACCTGTACTATACGGGCCTGCGCAGGAACGCGGCCGACGTGCTGCGCGATCAGAACGATGCGCTGCGCTCGCGTGCCGGTGGCGTGGTCGAGGAGTCGATGCAGCGGATCAAGGATCTGGGCCATCGCATCCTGGACGCCGTCGAGGGAGAGGAGCTGGACGTTTGGGGTGCGCTGCTGCACGAGCACTGGCAGCACAAGAAGCGGATGTCGTCGAAGATATCGCTGAGCCATGTGGACGAGCTGTACGACCACGTGCGCGAGTCTTACGGTGTGCTCGGCGGGAAGATCATCGGCGCGGGCGGCGGCGGCTTCCTCATGCTCTACAGTCCGCGGGCGCACCGGAAGCTCGAGTCGTTCATGGCACGGCACGGCATGCCACGGCTGCACTACGCGATCGAGCACGAGGGCTCGAAGGTGGTGGCGAACCTGGCGAACACGCAGGCGATGAGGGATTACAGGCCGCGGCCTCCCGTGCGCGCGGCGGGCGAGGCGGCCGGCGCGCATGCGGCCGCGCGGGTCTGACCGCGTTGCGCGAGGACTCGAAGCCAGACCGGTCGGGGCGCTCGATGGAGCGGCGTGGGACGGCCAAGGTGAAGTTGGCGGGTCGCGCCGCGGTGGTGACGGGTGCGGGACGCGGAATCGGCCGCGCGGTGGCGGAGTCGTTCGCGCGTGAGGGCGCGCGTGTGATGGCCGTGGCGAGGACGCGAGCCGAGCTCGAGCAAGTGGTACGCGTGATCGAGGGGTTCGGTGGCACCGCCGCGGCGCGCGTGGCCGACGTGACGGACGCGGCGGCCGCGCGGGACGCCGTCCGGAGGTGCATCGACGAGTTCGGCCGGCTCGACGTGCTCGTGAACGCCGCAGGCGCACACGGTCCGATCGGTCCGGCTTGGGAGGCCGACGTCACGGCGTGGACGCGCGCGGCGGGCGTCAACCTGTTCGGGACGTTCCACTGCTGTCACGCCGCGATTCCCGGCATGGTCGAAGCCGGTGGCGGCCGGATCATCAACTTCTCGGGCGGCGGCGCCACCGCGCCCATGCCTCGCTTCACGGCGTACGCGGCGTCGAAGGCGGCGGTCGTGCGGCTGACCGAGACGTTGGCGGAGGAGCTGAAGGCCCTGGGCGTGACGGTCAACGCGATCGCGCCGGGCGCCGTGGACACGCGTCTTCAGGACGACGTGCTCGCGGCGGGCGATCGGGCGGGGCCGGAGTATGAGCGAGTACGCCGGATGCGCGCATCGGGCGAAGGCGGCGTGCCCGCGACGTTGGCGGCCGCGCTGGCGGTGTTCCTTGCGTCGGACGCGGCAGGGCGGCTGACGGGCAAGCTGATCTCCGCGGCGCACGACGGGTGGGATGCGTGGGACGCGGAGCGGATCACGGCGCTGATGGAGCGGCCCTGGCTGACGCTTCGGCGGCTGGACGATTATACGCTGCGGCCTTTGCTCGATGGGGGCGGCACCGGTGGAGGCTGAGACCGAGCCGCTGGGCGTGGCGGTGGTCGGCTGCGGGCTCATTGGGTGGCGGCGGGCGGAGGCCGCGTGGCGCAACGAGCGGACTCGGCTCGCCATGGCGGTTGATATCGCCCTGCCGGCGGCGCGCGGTGTCGCGGCCGAGTTCGGTGGTGACGCGGCCGGGGAATGGCGCGCGGTCCTCGAACGTGACGATGTCTCGATCGTCGTGGTCGCCACACCGAACGCCTATCTCGCCGAGATCGGCGTCGCCATGCTGGAATCGGGCAGGCACGTGCTGGTCGAGAAGCCGCCGGGCCGGACGCTCGAGGAGGCGCAGCGGCTCGCCGACGCGGCACGCGCCGCGGCGCGGCTCTGCAAGATCGGCTTCAACCACCGATACCACCCGGCGATCCGGGCGGCGCGGGCACGCTTCGAGGCGGGCGACATCGGCCGGCTCATCCATCTGCGCGCGCGCTACGGCCACGGCGCGCGGCCGGGTTGCGAGGCCGAATGGCGCGCGGACGCCGAGCTCGCCGGCGGCGGCGAGCTGCTAGACCAGGGTGTGCATCTGGCAGACCTGTTCCGCTGGTTCGCCGGCGATGCGCGCTGGGCGGTCGCCACGTTGCAGACCGCGGTCTGGCCGATCGCGCCGCTCGAAGACAATGCGTTCGGGCTGCTCCGCTTCAGTGACGGTGTGGTCGGGCAGCTGCACGTGAGCATGACGCAGTGGGCGAACCTGTTCTCGTTCGAGGTCGGGGGCGAAAGAGGGACGCTGGTGATCGAAGGCCTGGGCGGCAGCTACGGAACCGAGCGGCTGGCGCACATCAAGCGGCGGCTCGAGGGCGGCGTCCCTGATCTAGACGAGCGCTACTACCGCGGGGACCCGTCGTGGTCGCTCGAATTCGATGACCTGGTGGACGCGGTTGTACAGGGCCGGCGGGTCGACGGCGATGCGGAGGACGGCGTCGGGGCGATGCGGATGATCGATGCGCTGTACCGCTCCGCGGCGACGGGCACGCCGGTCGAGCCGGTCGAGCGGTGTTGATGCGCGCCGTGTTCTTCGATCGGGACGGCGTGTTGAACGAGGTCGTCGAGCGTGAGGGCGAACCGGGTTCGCCGCGCGCGCTGTCGGAGCTCGTGGTGACGGCGGGCGCGGCGGACGTGATCCATCGCCTCCGCGCCGCGGGTTTGCGTGCGTTCGTGATCACGAATCAGCCGGACATCGCGCGCGGGCGGGTCTCCGCAGCCGCGGCCGACGCGATCATGGCTGCCGTGCTTTCGGTGTTGCCGCTGGATGATGCGCTGGTCTGCCCGCACGACGATGCCGATGGCTGCGCGTGCCGCAAGCCCCAACCGGGGATGATCGAGCGGCTCGCGGCGCGATGGGGCGTGGACGCGCACGCATCCTGGGTGGTCGGTGACCGCTGGCGCGATGTCGAGGCCGGACGCGCCGCCGGCTGCCGGACGGTTTTGCTGCGTCGAGCGTACAACGCCGGCGTCGGCGCGGACGCCGTGGTCGAGAATCTCGAGGAAGCGGGCGATCGGATCCTGTCCGATACGGTTCCCACTTTCCGGTTGCCGGTTCCCAGTGGGCTCCCCACGCCTCCGGACCCCTCCCTTTCGCCGACCTCGATCGGCAGCGCCGCCCTCGGTTGCCGGTTGCCGGTTCCCGGTTCGGGTGTCATGGGTCTCGCGGGGCCTGGGTGCAACGGCAGCGGCATGGGGAAGTGACCTTGGAGGTGGTTCACGCAACGGTTCATGCGAGCCGCTATCTCGCCGAGGCCGCCGAAATCTTGCGGCGGTTGGATGCGCACGCGGTCGAGCGCATGGTCGACGCGCTCGCCGCACTGCGCGATGGCGGTGGTCGTCTCTTCTTCCTGGGCGTCGGCGGCAGTGCGAGCAACGCGGCACACGCCACGGGCGATTTCCGCAAGATCGCTGGGTTCGAGGCCTATTGTGCCACGGACAACGTGACCGAGCTCACCGCCCGGACCAATGATGACGGTTGGGACACGGTGTTCGCCCAGTACCTCGTCACGAACCGGCTCAACGCACGCGACGGCGTGTTCGTGCTGTCCGTCGGCGGCGGCGACGTCGAGCGACGGATCAGCGCGAACCTCGTGCACGCGATCACGCTCGCGAAACGCGTGGGGTCGACGGTGTTCGGCATCGTCGGCCGGGACGGCGGCCACACCGCGACCGCGGCGGACCACTGCATCATCGTGCCGGTCGCGAACCCGGAATCGGTCACGGCGCACACCGAGTCGTTCCAGGCGCTGCTGTGGCATCTCATCGTGTCCCACCCCCGGTTGCAGCGGATGGCAATGAAGTGGGAGTCGGAAGCGGCCGCACACCCGAGCGATACGGCGCCGCGTGATGCCTGACGCGCAGCCGGTCGTGGCTGACCGGCTCGACGTCGATGCCGCTGTCCGGCGCGCTCGGTCCGAGGCCGATTGGCACGCTTTCCTCCCGGCGCGCGCGGCCGGTCCGGCGTGGCGCCTCGGCCATCTCGTGAAACGGGGGATCGATCTCGCCGTCTCCGCGGTCGGACTCGTCGCGCTGCTCCCGGTCTTCGTCAGCCTCGCGGTCCTCATCCGCGTGACCTCGTCCGGGCCGGTGTTCTACCGCTGGAGGGTGCTCGGCCGGCGTGCGCGGCCGTTCGTGGGCTACAAGTTCCGAACCATGGTGGTGGACGCCGACGCGCGGAAATCGGCGCTGCTGGGGCACAACGAGATGCGCGGGCCGGTCTTCAAGATGCGGTCGGACCCGCGTGTGACGCGCGTGGGTCGGGTGCTGCGCAAAACCAGCCTCGACGAGCTGCCCCAACTCTGGAGCGTGCTGATCGGCGAAATGAGCCTGGTCGGCCCCCGGCCGGTGAGCGCCGAAGAATTCGCGCGCTTCGACCCGTGGCAGTGGGGCAAGCTCGCGGTCGTGCCCGGGATCACGTGCCTGTGGCAGGTGAACGGCCGATCTCACATCGCGGACTTCGACGAGTGGGCGCGCCTCGACCTCGAGTACATTCACAAGTGGAACCTGTGGCTGGATCTCAAGATCCTGCTACGCACCGTGCCAACCGTGGTTCGCGGCGACGGCGCATATTGAGGAATGATGAATGATGAATGCGAAATGATGAACGATCCGGTCATTTATCATTCATCATTCATCATTCATCATTTGGCCGCCGTGCGAATTCATCTCCCGTGCAACCGTGCGAATTCTCTTCCTGAACCACAACATCGCCGGAGTGGGAACGTATCAGCGGGCGTGGAACTTCGGTCGCGAGTTGGCGGGGCGCGGGCACGAGGTGACGCTCGTGACGACGAGCCGGAGGGCGCGCGTGCGGGCGCAGTGGTCGACGCGCGACGGCGTCACCGTACTCGAGGCGCCGGATCTGTGGAACGGTCCGGCACGCAGCGGGTGGGACCCGTGGAACACGTGGCGGCGAGTCGCGCGGCTGGCGGGCCGGTCGTTCGACGTGGTGCACGCGTTCGATTCCAGACCCGTCGTGATCTTCCCCGCGCTCGCGGTTCGGCGTGCGACGGGCGCGGCGCTGTTCATGGACTGGGCGGACTGGTGGGGCCGCGGCGGCACGATCCAGGAGCGATCGGGGTGGCTGGTGCGCACCGCGTTCGGGCCGATCGAGACGTGGTTCGAGGAGGCGTTCCGCGGCCAGGCAGTCGCGAGCACGGTGATCAGCGAGGCGCTGCGGCGCCGGTGCATCGGCCTCGGCGTCGACGCTGCGCGCGTGCTGCGCGTGCCCGACGGCTGCCGCGCGGCGGCGCACGACGACGCGGCGTTAGACGATAAAAAT
>JBOHRM010000327.1:0-9114 GCA_050732715.1 Longimicrobiales bacterium | reverse complement strand
CACCGGAATCGTGGCCGGCATCGTGCCGGCGGTCGCGGCACGGCGCAGCCTCGCCCAGTCGCTCCGCGACGGGACCGCGGCCGCCGGCGAAGGCGTCCGCAGGCAGCGGCTGCGCGCGACGCTCGTGGTCGCGCAGGTCGCCGTGTCGTTCGCGCTCGTGGTGAGCGCCGGCCTCATGCTCAAGAGCCTGTACGCGCTCAGCGCCGTGCCGCTCGGCTATGACACCGAACGCGTCATGACCGCGAACATCTACGGCAACTTCTCGCGCATGAGCTCGGCCCAGGAGGCATTGCGAATCCAGTACGGCGTGCTCGAGCGGCTCCGCGCGGCTCCGAGCGTGAACTCGGCCGCGATCACGAACGCCGTGCCGCAGTCGGAGACCCAGCCATCGCCGCGGCGGATCAGGATCGAGGGCCGGCAGGCCGCGGATGGCCGCCCGTTCGAGGCGGACGCCAATGTGGTGAGCGACGGCTACTTCGAGACGCTCGGCGTGCCGCTGCTCGCCGGCCGCGACGTCCGTGAGACCGACACGGGTGACACACCGCCGGTCGCCGTGATCAACCGCTCGATGGCCGCGTTCTGGGATGGCGCGAATCCCGTGGGGTCGCGGATCACGGCCGATGATGACCGGACGGAGCCGAGGTGGATCACCGTCGTCGGCGTGGTCGACGATTTCCGCCTCTACGCGGTCGACCGCCCCGTCACCGCCGAAGTGTACATCCCGCTCGGCCAAGCCGGCTTCGCGGGCCGCATCCTGGTCCGAACCGATGCGGATCCCGGCGTCGCCGCCGCCACGATCAGGGCGGCGGTCCACGAGGTCGACCGTGAGATCCCGGTCGAGGACATCAGGTCGCTGGCCCAGCTCCGTAACGAACGGCTGGCGGCGCCGCGTCTGACCTCGGCGCTGCTCTCCGTGTTCGCCGCCGTCGCGTTGCTCGTGACACTGGTCGGCATCGGCGGCCTCATCGGGACTTCAGTCAGCCAGCGCACGCGAGAGCTCGGGCTGCGCATGGCGCTCGGCGCCACGCGTCGATCCGTGCTCGAGCTCGTGCTGCGTCAGGGTCTCGGACTCGTCGGCGCGGGGCTGCTGATCGGCCTCTTGGCCGCGCTCGCGTTCGGCCGCCTGATCGCCCGTTTCCTGTTCGAGACGACGCCGGCCGATGCCACGGTGCTCGCGGGCGTGATGGTGGTCTTCGTGGCCGGCGCGCTGGTGGCAGTACTCGGTCCGGCGCGCCGCGCCACCGCCGTCGATCCGCTCATCGCGCTGAAGGTCGACTAGTCAGTTCTCCATGTCGCGCGCGCGACACCACGAATCGATGAAATGTTTGGGCCGGTAAGGAGTTCTCTCGCGAAGGCGCCAAGCTCGCCAAGGGTACGCCAAGTTCGCTCGGTAACCATCTTCGCGTTGCCCCGTTTCGCGCTTCGAATCGCGGCGTGCGACGGGCGTGGACGCCGGCCCTCAACTTGCAACTTTTGGCTGTAGGATCAGGAAGGAGCGAGAACCATGGGCAGGACTGCTATCGTTCTCGGGTCGGGCATAGCGCTCTGGGTGGCCGCCGCCTGCGAGGTAAGGGAGTACCCTGAGGATGAGGTCGGGGGCTCGGCGGAGCCGGGCGGCGCTGCGGCTGCCGCCGAGATGCAGCGGAACGGTGGAGCCGACGCGGTGGGCCGGCGCGCGGAAGCGGTGCTGGTCGACGCGACCGGCCGTCAGGTCGGCGCGGCAACGCTGGTGCAGGAGGTCGACGGCGTGCGAATCGCGGTCTCCGTGGAGGGGCTGGAGCCAGGCCGGCTTGGATTCCACATACACGAGCATGGGCGCTGCGACGCGCCGGATTTCGAGTCCGCGGGCGGCCATTTGGGGCCGGGAGCTCAGCAGCACGGAACGGAGAATCCCGAGGGTCCGCATGCGGGGGACCTGCCGAACCTGCGGGTGGGCGCGGACGGTCGGGGCGAGAACGAGATGCTCAACCCACTGCTGAGCCTCTCGGAGGGGGAGGCGTCTTCGGTGCTGCGACCCGGCGGAACCAGCGTGATCATCCATGAAGAGACGGATGACTACTACACGGATCCTTCGGGCGACGCCGGCGCCCGGATCGCATGCGGCGTAATCCGAGTCGGTTAGTCGGTTCCCTGTTCCCCGTTGCCGGTTCCCCGTTGCCCGTTCCCCAATTTCGGTGTCAGCTTCCGATGCGCGGGCTATCACCGTACAGGGTGTGAGGACCGACGATCCGGGAACTGGGAACCGGGAACTGGGAACCGAGACCTTGAACCGGGGCGCGACGCGCGCAATGTTACCGTCATCAGCGCAACGAACGCGTACAATCGAACCGAGTCGAGGAGTTCGTGATGCAGATGCGGAGCAAGCGGGTGGCGCGCCCGATCGAGGCCATTGCCCTGGGGATCACGGCCGGTCTCGCCGGCTGTGGAACGGGCGACATGAGCCGTGCGGAAGGCGCCGAGTCAGGTGAGCCGGAGGCGGCATCCGAGACCGCGGCCGCGGGCGTGGACCTGCCCAGGGTCACGATCGTGGAACCGGTGGACGGGGCCGAGTTGGACGGGCCGGCGGTGCGGATCGTCATGACGGTCGAGGGTGTCGAGCTGGCGCCCGCGGGCGACGAGCGGCCCGGCACGGGGCACCATCACCTGTTCGTCAACGTTCCGATCACGCCGCCCGGCGAACCGATCCCGGCGGACGTGCCCGGGATCATCCATCTCGGTCAGGCGCAGCCGGAGCACGAGCTGACGGACCTCGAGCCGGGCGAGTACACGGTGATCTCCGTGCTCGGCGACCTGGTCCACCGTCGGGTTGACCCGCAGAGCACGGACACGGTTCGGTTCACGGTCCGTACGCCGTAGGCGCCTCGAGGTACGGAGGGGGGAAGGGGCCAGGGTCATGCGTAGCGCGCGGCCGCTCGCGCACGCGCTTTCGTGGCCTCTTCCTCGCGGTTTTTCGGCGTGCCGTTCGTCACGAGCGAATCGAGCAGCCGCTGCGCGACGATCGTCACTTCACCGACGGCACGCTCGAACGCGGGCTCGTTCGCCTTCGACGGCCGCGTGAACCCACTCAGCTTACGGACGAATTGCAGCGCCGACGCGCGTACCTCCTGCTCCGTCGCCGGTGGGTCGAAGTTGTACAACGTCTTGATGTTTCGACACATGTGACTCTCCATCGCCGGGCTCCGCCGGCGTCTTCGGTTCGGTACTTTGGGGAGTATACCCCGCAATCGACTGGGTCATACGCCGTGGGCCGCGGCGTGGGTTGCGGCGCGGAGACGCTCGAGCGCGGCCAGGCCGTCGCCCGAGTCGATGGTGCGGTGGGCCGACTCGACGCCGGCGCCGAGCGAAGCCGCGTGGCCTGCCACGTACAGCGCCGCCGCGGCGTTGAGCACAACGGCCGCGCGGGCCGCGCCGCCGATCTCGCCGCGCAGCACGCCGAGCACGATGCGCGCATTGTGTTCGGGGCCGCCTCCGCCGAGCTCGGTCACGTCATCGAACGAGCAACCGAGCGTTTCGGCCGGGTCGAGCGTGAACCGGTGCAGCCGTCCATCCCTGAGCTCGACCACGTCGGAGGGCCCGATGGGACTGAGCTCATCGAGGCCGGGCTCGCCGTGCGCGACGATTGCGTGGTCGTGACCGAGCTGCTGGAGCGCGCCGGCGATCAGCGGCACGAGGCGCGCGTCCGCCACGCCGACGACTTGCCGCCGCGCGCCCGCCGGATTCGTCAGTGGACCCAGCACGTTCATGATGGTCGGCACACCCATCTCGCGGCGCACGGGCGCCGCATGGCGCATCGCAGGGTGCAGCAGCGGCGCGAACATGAAGACGATGCCGGCCTCATCGAGCACACGCGCCATCGCATCGGGCGACAGCTCGAGCGACACGCCGAGCGCGGCGAGAACGTCGGCGCTGCCGCAGCGGGACGTGAACGAGCGATTGCCGTGCTTCGCGATGCGCACGCCCGCGCCGGCCGCGACCAGTGCCGCGGCGGTCGAGATGTTGAACGTGGTCAGTGCGCCGCCGCCGGTGCCGCACGTATCGACGAGCGGCTCGGCGCCCGGCGCCGCGGGCACGCCGACCATCGCGGCGCGCAGCGCACGCACGCCGCCCGCCACCTCGGCCGGGACTTCGCCCTTGACGCGCAGGCCCATGAGCAACGCCGCGATCTGGACCGGCGTTGCCCGGCCCTCCATCACTTCGCGGAACGCCGCCTCGGCGCCGTCCGCATCGATGTCTTCGCCCCTGGCGATCCGGGCGATCGTGTCACCCAACGTCGGGCCGGTTGGTTCCGCGATCGATGCGGACACTCCGGCAGTCGATTGTGCCATCTGTTCAGCGTCGAATCTCAAATCCGCCGTTTGGACTCTGAAACCTTGGGGTTTCGGCGTTGGACTTCAAGCCTCGGGCGGTGACTCGGCCGTTCGCGCTCATGGGCGATCATATCGAGCCTCGGACTCCCGCTCGAGCGCGACACTTGCATTCGCTGCGGCCGGCCGAGACGACGACTATGGATAGAGCCGGTTCAGCATCCGCGGGAACGGGATCATCTCGCGGATGTGTGGCCTTCCGCACAGCCATGCGACGGTGCGCTCGACGCCGAGGCCGAAGCCGGAGTGCGGGAACGTGCCGTAGCGCCGGAGATCGAGGTACCAGGCATACGCGGCCTCGGGCAGGCGTTCCTCGCGGATGCGTGCGAGCAGGCGGTCCAGGTCGTCCTCGCGCTGGCTGCCGCCGATGATCTCGCCGTACCCCTCGGGTGCCAGCAGGTCGTTGCACAGGACGGTGCGCGGGTCCGCGGGGTTCTCCTTCATGTAGAAGGCTTTCGCCGTCTTCGGATAATTGGCGATGAAGAGGGGGCGGTCGTACATGTCGGCGAGCGCGGTCTCATCGGGCGCACCGAGGTCGTGGCCCCATTCGATCGGCTGACCCTTTTCGTGCAGGATGCGCACGGCCTCCGAGTAGTCGAGCCGCGGGAATGGAGGCTGTACGCACTCGAGCGGTGCGGGGTCGCGCTCGAGCGTCTCGAGCTCATCACGACATCGCTCGAGCACGCGTGAGACGATGTGGACGATGAAATCCTCCTGGAGCCGCATGTTCGCTTCCGAGTCTGCCCATGCGACCTCGGGCTCGACCATCCAGAACTCGGTCAGGTGCCGGCGTGTCTTCGACTTCTCGGCGCGGAACGTCGGGCCGAAACAGTAGACGCGGCCGAACGCGGCCGCCGCGGCCTCGAGGTAGAGCTGGCCGGTCTGCGCGAGATAGGCGTGCTCATCGAAGTAGTCGACGTCGAACAGGCCGGCGCCGCCTTCACCGATCGCACCGGTCAGGATCGGCGTGTCGATGCGCACGAAATCGCGATCGTAGAAGAAGTCGTGAATCGACTGCTCGACCTCGGAGCGCACGCGCAGCGCCGCGCGCTGCTGGCTCGAGCGCAGCCAAAGGTGCCTGTGGTCGAGCAGGAAATCGACGCCGTGCTCTTTCGGCTGGATCGGATACTCGTCGCTCGTTCCGATGACGACGAGGTCATCGATCGCGAGCTCGTGGCTGCCGGGTGCACGCGGGTCGGCACGGACGGCGCCGGTCACCGCCACGCTCGCCTCGAGCGTCAGGGACTGGAGCCGCTCCCACACGTCCGGCGCGAGCTCGTTCCGGGCGGCGACGCATTGCACGACACCGGTCGCGTCGCGGAGCACGACGAAGCCGATCTTGCCGTGGAACCTCGTGGTCTGGACCCAGCCACGCAGCGCGACTCTCTCGCCGACGTGCGCACCGAGCTGCCGGACCTCGGCCTCGACAGGCGCCAACACACCCTCCGCTCCCATGGGATCAGCTCCATTGCTCAAGAGTCTCCGATGCCGTTCGAGCGCGCCATCGGAAGATGACGCTGCGCCGGGCACCCCTCACCTAGCCCTCTCCCCCTTTACGGGGAGAGGGATTGTCAGCACTCAGCCCACCTCGAAGAGTTTCGCGCGTTCGGCGTAACGGCGGTCGAGCACGTCACGGAGCAGTCGGTGGTCAGGCCGCTCGAGCTCGGGGTCCTCCGCAATGACCGCCTGGGCGTCATCCCGCGCCCGCAGCAGCAGGTCCTCGTCGCGCGCGGGGTCGAAGAAGCGAAGCTCGGGGAGCCCGTGCTGGCGCGCGCCGAAGAAATCGCCCATCCCTCGCGCGTGCAGGTCGGCGCGCGCGATCTCGAAGCCGTCCTGAGTGGCGGCGAGGATCCGGAGGCGCTCGATCGCACCGGGGTCACCCGGCGCGATGAGAATGCAGAAGCTGTCCGCCGCGCCGCGGCCAATGCGGCCGCGCAGCTGATGCAGCTGCGACAAACCGAAGCGTTCGGCGTGCTCGATCACCATCACCGTTGCGTTCGGCACGTCGATGCCGACCTCGATCACCGTGGTGGCGACGAGCACGTCGAGCGTGCCGGCCACGAACGCGCGCATCGTCGCGTCCTTTTCGTCCGCGCCCAGCTGCCCGTGCAGTAGACCGAGACGCAAGTCGGGGAACACGCTCGACACGAGCCGGTCATACTCGGCGGCCGCGGCGCGCAGCTCGACCTTCTCCGACTCGTCGATCAACGGATACACGATGTACGCTTGCCGGCCGGCCGCCACCTGATCCCGCACGAAGGTATAGACCTCGTCGCGTTCCGACTCGCGCCGCAGCGACGTTTGCACGGGCCGACGGCCGGGCGGCAGCTCGTCGAGTACGGCGAGATCGAGATCGCCGTAGAGCGTCAGCGCGAGCGAGCGAGGGATCGGCGTCGCCGACATCACCAGCACGTCCGGCTGGCCCGCATCCGACTCGGCGCTCGGCCGCGCCGCGAGGGCCTGGCGCTGCCGTACGCCGAACCGATGCTGCTCGTCGATCACGACGAGGCCGAGCTTGTGGAACGAGACGCCCTCCTGGATCAACGCGTGCGTGCCTACCACGATCGAGGCTGCGCCGGAGGCGATCCGTGCGAGCGCGGCCCTCCGTTCGGCGGCGGGCAGCCGGCCCGTCAACAGCACCACGTCGACCGGCGCCGCCACGCGATCGATGCCGCCTGTGTCGACCGCCGCCGGTATTCCGACGCCATTCGGATCGCTCGAGGTCCGAGCCGCGTTCACCGCGCGATCGCCTACGCCCGGTGTATCGGCCGGCGACGCGATGCCGAGCAGTGCGCGCAGGGTGCGAGCATGCTGCTCCGCGAGGATCTCGGTGGGCGCCATGAGCGCGGATTGATAGCTGGACTCGGCGGCGAGCAGCATCGTGAACAGCGCCACGATCGTCTTGCCCGAACCGACGTCGCCTTGGAGCAAACGGCTCATGCGGCGAGCCGATTTCATGTCCCCGAAGATCTCGGAGATCGCGCGCGTCTGCGCGGCCGTCAACTCGAACGGAAGCGAACGGAAGAGCGCGCCGATGAGCCGGTTCGTGCGCGAGAACGCGATACCCGGCGCCTCGCACGTCACACGCTCTCTGGCGCGCGCGTGCAGCAGCTGGAGGAAGAACAACTCGTCGTACACCAGCCGGCGACGCCCGCGCTCGGCGTGCTCGAGCGACTCCGGCCGATGCAGCGCGGCGACGGCCTGGAGCAACGTGAGCAGGCCCAGCGCCTTCAACCGCTCGGGCGGCAACGGGTCTTCCGGCGCGAGCAGGGGCAGCAGCAGATCGAGATTCGCCTCGAGCATGTGACGCAGCATGCGCTGAGAAAGACCGTCCGTCGCGGGATAGATCGGCAGGACCTTGCCCGCGCTCTCCGTCTCGTCGGCGCGGCCGAGCAGGACGTACTCTCGAGGCTGGATCTGTTTGCCGTGGAAGAACCGGACGGGCCCCGTCACGAGCAGCAGGTCGCCCTTCTTGATCGAGCGGTCGAGGAACGGCTGGCCCGGCCACGAGCACTCGATCCGGCCGCTGCCGTCGCGCAGGTGTACCTGAAAGATGCGCAGCCCCGAGCGCGTCGGGATCACGCCTTTGGCGACGACCTCGCCGATCACCGTGACGTCCGTCCCGACCTCGACCTCGCCAATGCGCCGCACGGTCGTCGCGTCCTCGTACCGCCGCGGAACATGGAAGAGCAGATCGCGCGCCGTGCGCACACCGAGCCGCGCGAGCGCTTCCGCGCGTTTCGGCCCGACGCCGCGAAGGAACTGCGCGGGCTGATCGAGGCCAAGACGAGAGTTCGAGGACATCACCGTGCGGCTACCGGTCGTCAGCGCGCCATCGCCACAACAGATAGCGGGACAGTGACGGCTCGGCCATGGCTATCCGGTCAACACGGCATGTGAGAATCGGGCGGGGTCGAACGGCTCGAGCGCGTCGAGACCCTCACCCGTGCCCACGAGCTTGACCGGAAGGCCGAGCTCTTGTTTGAGCGCGACGACGATGCCGCCGCGAGCGGTGCTGTCGAGCTTCGCGAGCACGAGGCCGCTCAGGTTCATCGCATCGCGAAACATTCGCGCCTGCGCGACCGCGTTCTGGCCGACGGTCGCGTCGAGCACAAGCAGCGTCTCGTGTGGTGCGCCGGCGGCTCGCCGCGCGACCACGCGCTCGACCTTGCTCAGCTCCTGCATCAGGTCCGCCTGCGTGTGCAGCCGCCCGGCCGTGTCGACAATGACCACGTCGGCGCCGCGCGCCTCGGCCGCACCGATGGCATCAAAAGCGACGGCGGCGGGGTCAGCGCCAGGCTTCGACCCGACGAAATCGGCGCCCGCACGCTCCGCCCAGATGCGCAGCTGATCGATCGCGCCCGCGCGGAACGTGTCCGCCGCGGCCAGGAGCGGCCGGTGCCCGTCGCGCCTCAGCCGGTACGCGAGCTTGCCGATCGTCGTCGTCTTGCCGACACCGTTGACGCCTACGATCAAGAATACGGTCGCGCCCTCGGCCGCGAAGCGCAGTGATGCGCCGGTCTCGCCTCGCGCGAGGATGTCACGGATCTCGGCCTCGACCGTGCGCAGGAACTCCTGCTCGGTTCGAATCTTGCCCGTTCGCGCCACCGCCTCGACGTGATCCACGAGCTGAAGCGTCGCGGGCACCCCGAAGTCCGCGGCGAGCAGCGTCTCCTCGATCTTCTCGAGCGAGCCGACGTCCAGCCCCCGCATCGCCACCGTCACGTCGGTGAACGCGATGTCCTTGATC
>JBOHRM010000326.1:0-2843 GCA_050732715.1 Longimicrobiales bacterium | reverse complement strand
GACGAGCCCGAATGAGCCGCCGGTGTCGTTGCTTCGACTCTCGAGGAGGCCGGTCCACCAGCGCAGAGCCAGCACCGCGGCCGTACCCGTGCTGAACCCAACGATGAGCGGGGCCAGCGCCTGATCGGCGACGAGCTTGAACACCAGCTCGGCCGACACGGCGGCGATCACGGCGCCGGCGGCGATATGCTGGGCGGACGCGACGAGTCGCGGCGTGGGCGGCCGCAGCGCGGCGAACGCACCGCCCATGACCGTTGCGGCAACCGGGATCAGGATAAGGGAGAACGACACCTAAGTGCTCCAGGTCAGAAGTACGCCGACGGATAGGGTCGCGATTCGGTTCGTTTACGTTTGGGTGTACGTGTAGGTGTACGTGTACGTGTAGACACGAAATACGCGGCGGCAATTGCGAACTGGAGCACTAAGTCGCGATCTCCTCGAGCCGCATGCCCGGCGGAATACGCCGCGCGAACAGGGTCAGCCACTGGCCGAAGGCGGCGCCAACGGCCACCACGAGCCACGCCATTGTCGGCGTGCTCACAACCATGAGCAGGGTCCACACACCGGACCCGAGGAGGATCCCGCCGGCGAACGCCGCACCTAGGAAACCGACCGCGGTGCCACGCACGCGCGTCGGAAAGCTCTCGGCCTGATACGCGTATCCCGCGCCGGACCAGGTCCCGTTCGTGACCTGGTAGATCAGGAAATACACGGCGAGGACCATTGCGTGATCGTGCACCAGTAGGAAAAGCAGATTCAACGGCGGGACGAGCAGCGCCGTGACGATCAGGACCTGGCGCCGGCCCCGGCGCTCGCCGAGCCAGCCGCCGAGCCAGTAGAACAGTATGCCGACACCGGCGGACACGAGCAGCAGCGTCGCCGCCTGATGCGCGGTGAATCCCTTGACCCGGGTCAGGAAGTCCGTGATGAAGAAGTTCGTCGCCGCGATCGACGCGCCGAACGCCATCCAGATCGCCGACAGCAGCACGAGCTGGCGCCGCACGGGGCCGGCGTGCGCGAACAACTGCTTTACGGTCGTGCCGCGCAGGGCGTCGACGTCGACGTCGTAGCGTTTCAGCAGCCTTTTCACCCGCGCGCCATTGCCGGCGCGCTGCGCTGCGCGCACTTGCTCGAGATGCCGGAAACGGTCGGACTCGCGGATGAAGTACCGGCCCACCGTCACCAGGATCATCGGCACGATGCCGAGCAGAAAGATGAATCGCCAGCCGCGATGGCTGAACAGCAGGTAGACCGCCGAAGCCAATAGCACGCCGACCGGCCATCCGGATTGCACGATCGAGTAGAGCATGCCCCGGCGCTTTGCCGAAAGCTCCTCGTTCACGATGGTGATCGAGACGACGAACTCGGCCTGGGCAAACGACGAAGCCAGCATCCGAACGACCACGAGCTGCCAGAAGTTCTGGACGAAGTACGTGAGCCCCGTGAACGCGGCGGCGGCGCACAGACAGAGCATCCACATGCGACGACGTCCGACGACGTCGAGCGTGTAGCCGACCGCCAGCGTGACGACGAGCTGGGCCGCCGAGATGAAGAAGATCAGCGAACCGATCCGGCTCTGGGAGAGATCCAGCTGGCGGGCGATATCCGGGATCGCGAGGACCAGCAGGTTGTAATCGTAGGAGACAAGCGCCAGACCGGCGACCGCTATGACGATAAGATACGTCGTGTAATGCCGATCGACCTCTGAACGGTCCGCGCTGCGTCTGGGCCGCAATGGCGGGTTCCTCTCTCGAGCGTGTCGCTTCCGTGCCGGGCTTTTTCGGCTCGTGGCAAGTCGCTCGCCATCAGCTCGCGGCCCGGGCGCGACTCATGGCCGCCACGCGTAGCCGAGCTTCACGAAGAACGCGCGCTCCCGCGCGGCCAGCGGGACCCGTGTGAGATCGGTGTCGGTGAACCCTTCGCGGTCGTCCCCGTACCCGAGGAAGAAAACGGTGAGGGGATTCACCTTGTACGAGAACAGGAGCTGCGTGAGCAACCCGTTTTCGCTCGAGCGCACGGGGACGTCGTATCGCGTGGGATCCCGATCGGTGCTGCGCAGCTGGACGATCGCCCGGAAGAACGCGCGTGTGCTGAAGCTGTAGACGCCGCGCAGCTCGGCGACCCTTGCCGAGAAGACCCACGAGCGGCGGTGCGTCATGCGCTGGAAGGACAGCGAGCCGCGCAGGTCGAGGTGGCGGCCGATGCGCAAGCTCGCGTTGGGCTCGAGAGTGAGCTGGCGCCCCTTGCGAGCGTTCGCGAAATCGATGGCTTCGCCGGCGGATCCCCAGAGCTCGAGACCGATCGCACCGCTCGGACGCAGCGACAATCCGCCCCACACGCCCGTGAGCGTAAAGACCTCAACGCCGAACCGTTCGCGCGACAAGGCGGGGTTGATCCACACGTTGCTCTGCCAAGGTCCGAAAACGTCGAGCAACAGCCACACGTTCTGCCGCGTGAGCCGGCCGTCCCAATCCTCGGTGTGAGAGGCGCCCGCGTTGACGGCGATCCGTGTGAGGGGTCCGGCGCTCCAGAAGTTCCGCGCGCCCGAGAGCCCGAGACCGCGCTCGTCCACGCGCGGCATGAAGCCGGCGTCGGCCCGGAACTCGGGGTCGAATGCCCACGCTTCGGCGTTCGCGAACCAGTTCCGCGTCCGGTACGTGAGATCGACGCGTCCCGCGTGGCCCGCGAAGCCGGACCCGGGCTGATCGAACGCGGCCGCCACTTCCTCCGGGTACGCCGTCCAGGAGCGCAGGGCCTGGAGTCTCACGCGGAAGGCAGGGAAGGGCCGGAAGAAAACGTCGGCCCCGCCCACGTGGTTGTGATAGCCCTCGCCGGCGCGGCCC
>JBOHRM010000325.1:0-2205 GCA_050732715.1 Longimicrobiales bacterium | reverse complement strand
GAGGAGTCGACGTACGACGTGCTCCGGGCCGACGTTCTCGTGATCGAGGCCAGCGCGCTCGAGCGGATCCCGGAGGGGACGGATGCGTGAGCCGCGCGAGGTGATCATCCGACCGGTCGTGACCGAGCGGTCGGCTGTGCTCCAGGAGACGCAGCGGACGTACACGTTCATCGTCGCGCGTAAGGCGAACAAACCCGAGATCCGGCGCGCCGTCGAGAGCCTGTTCAGTGTCAGCGTCGAGGACGTGCGCACCGCCAACTATCAGGGCAAGTGGCGTCGCGTGGGTCGCACGATCGGCCGCCGGCCAGCCTACAAGAAGGCCGTGGTCAAGCTGGCCGATGGCGACGCGATCGACGTGTACGAGGGGATGTAGCCGGTATGCCGACCAAGAAATTCAAGCCGGTCACGCCGGGCACGCGGTTCCGCTCGGTTGCGCGGCGCGACGAGATCACGCGGTCCGAGCCGGAGAAGTCGCTCCTCTCGCCGATACGCAAGACCGGCGGGCGCAATCATCACGGTCACGTCACGTCGCGACGGCGCGGTGGCGGAGCGCGGCGGCGGTACCGGCGTATCGACTTCAGGCGTGACAAGTTCGGCATAGCGGGCCGCGTGGCGGAGATCGAGTATGACCCGAACCGCTCGGCGAACATCGCGCTGATCCACTACGACGACGGCGAGAAGCGTTACATCCTGCACCCGCGCGGGCTCGCCCAGGGCGACCGCGTGGCGAGCGGTCCGGGCTCTGACGTACGCGTCGGCAACGCGCTGCCGCTCGGCGAGGTGCCGCTGGGCACGGTCGTGCACAACCTCGAGCTGAAGCCGGGCAAGGGTGGTCAGATCGTGCGTTCCGCGGGCAACGGCGCCCAGGTCGTGGCGAAGGAAGGCGCCTTCGTCACGGTTCGCCTGCCGTCGACGGAGGTTCGCATGGTGCGCGCCGAGTGCCTCGCCACGATCGGGCAGGTCGGGAACGTCGACCACGAGCTGAGCGTGATCGGCAAGGCGGGCGCCAACCGATGGCGCGGCCGCCGCCCGCGCGTGCGCGGTGTCGCCATGAACCCGGTCGACCACCCGCTCGGCGGCGGCGAAGGCAAGGCATCCGGCGGCCGCCCGCCGTCCACGCCATGGGGCAAGCTCGAGGGCATCAAGACGCGCAACAAGAAGAAGGCGTCGAACAAGTACATCGTCCGCGGCCGCCGTCGCGGCAAGGCGACGAAGTAATGGGTGCCGGGTTCCGCGTTCCGGGTTGACGGACCTGGAACTGCGGACTCGGAACTCGGAACTCGGAACTCGGAACTCGGAACTCGGAACTCGTAATGAGCCGATCGATCAAGAAGGGGCCGCACATCGACGAACGACTTCTCGAGCGTATCCGCAAGATGAACTCGCGGAACGAGAAGAAGGTCGTGAAGACGTGGGCGCGGGCGTCGACGATATCGCCCGAGTTCGTCGGGCATACGCTCGCCGTGCACAACGGCAACAAGTTCATCCCGGTCTACATCTCGGAGAACATGGTCGGCCACAAGCTGGGCGAGTTCGCGCCGACTCGCCTGTTCCGCGGCCACGGCGGCAAGCTCGCGGACCGGCGCTCGAAGGCGGCGAGGTGAAGGAACGGACGATGCTAGCGCGTGCGATCTCGAAGTACAATCGGCAGAGTCCGCGCAAGATGCGGCTCGTGGTCGACTTGATTCGCGGCCGCAGTGTCGGTGATGCGTACGCGATCTTGCAGTTCTCGAAGAAGCGCGCGTCCGATGTGATCAACAAGACGCTCCGCTCGGCGGTCGCGAACGCTCGCGCGAAGGCGGACGCCGCGGGCGAGATGGTCGACGTGGACGAGCTGTTTGTGAGTGAGGCGTACGTGAACGAAGGACCTCGGCTGAAGCGGTGGCGTGCGGCGGCGATGGGGCGCGCCGCGCCGATCCGGCACGGCACGAGCCACGTCGTGATCGTCGTGGACCGGAAGGAGTAAGCGAAATGGGACAGAAGACGCACCCGCGCGGGTTCCGGCTCGGCATCATCAAGCCGTGGAAATCGCGATGGTACGCGGATCGTCAGTTCAGCGCACTACTGGCGGAGGATGCGACGATCCGGCGTTACATGCATCAGCGGTTGGCGCACGCGGCGGTTTCCGAGGTCGAGATCGACCGCAAGCCGCAGAAGGTCGTGGTGACGGTGCACACGGCGCGGCCGGGCGTGGTGATCGGCAAG
>JBOHRM010000324.1:0-2951 GCA_050732715.1 Longimicrobiales bacterium | reverse complement strand
GGCCAAGCCCTTAATCTGCCTTGATTACCCACACCTTGATTTCGGGGCGGACATCCGCGTGCAGCCGGATCGGCACGGAGTACACGCCGAGCGCTTTGATCGGATCCGGCAGATCGATCTGACGGCGATCGACATCGAAGTCTAGGCCTTGCTCCGCGAGCCGATCCGCGATGTCCGCGGCTGTGATCGAGCCGAACAACTTCGACTCCTCGCCCGCCTTCGCGTGAAACGTGAGCGACACACCCTCCAGCTGCGCTGCACGACGCCTCGCCTCGAGGTACTCCCGCCGTGCTCGCTGTTCCGCTCGACGGCGCTCCTCATCGAGCGCTCGCACGTTCGCCGGCGTCGCCTGCAATGCGAGCCCGTGCGGCAGCAGGTAGTTGCGTGCATAGCCAGGCTTCACACTCACGACATCACCCGCCGAGCCGAGGTTCTCCAGATCCTGCCGCAAGATCAGCTTGGTGGTTTTCATTCCATCCTCCTGTTCAAGATTCCACGTCCCCGGCGCGGCACCATCCGCGAGAGCAACCCGCCAACCCGCGACCCACTACTATTCAGTTTCCCATGCCGCTCGCGCGGCACCAGCGATGCGCGAAACTCGGAACCCGGAACCCGGAACCCGTTTCTAGTCAGACCCGGAACTCGAAGCCGCCGCTCGCCGTGTCCGAATATCGAGCCACGTGTCCGTCAGCCCTACGACGAACGTGGTCGCGAGCACGAGCGGATACAACAATACGATCAAGACGGCGCCGATGACGGTCATCAGCGGGCCTGGCGTGCCGCCGATCACGAGCAGCACGGCGAGTCCGCGCAGCGTGTACAGCGCGGCCATGAAGGCGAGCAGGTTCGAGCCTGCGCGCATGGCCAGCGTATCGAGCGGTAGCAGGAGCAGCAGCAGCCCGCCGATCAGCAGCCAGACGAGCCCATCATGAAACCGAAACTCGCGCAGCGATCCGAGCGGCGAGACGTCCCGGGTGGCGAGCCGGCCGTAGGCCCACCACGCGACCGCCAAGCCGGCCAGGGACGCGAGCGTGAGCAGCGCCGGGAACAACAGCGTCTGGAACTGGGCGGCAATCTCGAGCGTGCCCGCGAAATCGCCGGCGAAATCTCCGGCCACCCGACGCATCCAGCTCGATGAGCCCCAGGTCTCGAGCGCGTGCTCGGCCGCGCGGTGCAGCCGCCCGCTGATCAGCTCATCGACGCGTGCGAACGCGCCGGGCCGTATCACCAGCACCACGGCCGCCGTCGCGACTGTGGCGCACAGCGCGACCAGCGCACGCGGCAGGAACCGGGCGCTCGGCCAAACCAGGACCGCGGCGACGAACCACGCGCTCAGGATCAATGCCCAGCCGCGCTCGACGTACCACAGCGACCCGGCCGGCTCGCTCGCGAAGAAGAGAATCGCGACCGTCGCAGCGAGAGCGACGGCGAGCGGCCGCCAGGGTGGCAGTGCGAGCACCAGCACCGCGAGCGGCAGGAAGATCAGCGGCGCCGGGCTCACGACCGAGAACGCCGCCGTCAGGACGGCTAACCCGAGGACCGCGAACCAGCCACGCCCGCCACCATTCTCCGCCACGCTACTCCGAGTGCGCCGTGACGTACGGCACGAGCGCAAGAAACCGCGCGCGCTTGATCGCGCGCTGCACTTGCCGCTGATGCCGCGCGCACATGCCGGTCATACGCCGCGGCAGGATCTTGCCCTGCTCGGTCGTGACTCGGCTCAGCGACTTCTCATCCTTGTAGTTCACGAACCGCACGCCCGCCTCACAAAGCGGACACGCCTTCACGCTGCGTACCATGTCACTCCTCGTCCTCGTCGCCGGCGTCGTCCGCCTTCGGCTCGCGCGTCGCAATCGACATCGGCGCTGTGGGCTCGCCCTCGTGCACCACGACGAGGTAGCGCAGCACATCGTCGTCCAGCTTCAGCAGGCGCTCGTACTCGGGCAGGGATTCCGGCTTCGCGCGGAACTGCGTGACGACGTAGTAGCCGCCCGTCCTCTTCTTGATCGGATAGGCGAGCTGGCGCCGGCCCCAGTGATCCAGCGCCGTGATCTCCGCGGCGCCGGCATCGGTGAGCTGCGTGTGGAAGCGCTCGAGCTTCTCGTTCACGCGCTCCTCGGGCAGCTGCGTATCGAAGATGTAAACGACCTCGTAGTCCTTCACAGAACCTCCTTTGGTCTCGTCGGCCCCGACGTTAAGTGGCCGGGGCAGGAAGTCAAACATTAAAGGTAACCGCCACGGCCCGAAATCGGAATCTCAAACGGTGAACGCTATTGAAACGCCCAGGCCGGTGAGGATTCTCGCGCCAAGACGCGAAGCTCGCAAAGAATCCGCCAAGAGCCCTTTGCGACCCCTTTGCGCACTTCGCGCCTTTGCGCGGGAATTCCTGCCACCGCGCCGTGCCGCCGGCCGTCGATTTCAGCTCAGATCAAAGCTGCGACGAGCAGCCGCAGCCCGTCCCACAGTCCGGAGACTTCCTCGGCCACTCCGGTGCCGTGGATGCGCGCGAACCAGGGCGCCAGAACGAGCGAGACGACGCTCATCAGCTTGATCAGGATGTTCATGGACGGCCCGGCGGTGTCCTTGAACGGGTCGCCGACGGTGTCGCCGACCACGGCCGCCTTGTGCGAGTCCGAGCCCTTGCCGCCGAGTGCGCCCTTCTCGATGTGCTTCTTCGCGTTGTCCCATGCGCCGCCGGCGTTCGCCATGAACAGCGCCATGAGGACGCCGGTGAGCGTCGCGCCCGCGAGCATCCCGCCCAGCGCCTGGATGCTGAGGTAGCCGACGATGACGGGCACGGTGACCGCGACCACGCCGGGCACGATCATCTCGCGCAATGCCGCGCGCGTCGAGATGTCGACGCAGCGCGCGCTGTCCGGCCGAGCCGTGCCCTCCATGAGCCCCGGGATTTCGCGGAACTGGCGCCGCACCTCCTCGACCATGCCTGCGGC
>JBOHRM010000323.1:0-3895 GCA_050732715.1 Longimicrobiales bacterium | reverse complement strand
TTGTTCGGCAGCGTCGCCTCCTCGTCGTCCCAGCCCAGCGACAGGTAGTAGCCGTAGTTGTCGCCGCCACCACGGCCGCTATAGGAAAGCGAGCGGAAATACCCGGTCTGGAACGCACCCGTACGCTCGAGCGGATTGTCCGAGACAACCGTGCCCACCGCCTGGCCGCGGCACAGAACCGCCGGACTGTCCGCCGCGACGTCGGTCGCCTCGCAGGCCGAGAAGTTCGCGGGCGGCGTGAACGTCCGCTCCAGAGAGTTGTACTCGAGCGAGATGTTCTGCGTATAACGCCCCGTGCCGAGCTGACCGCGCTTGGTCAGGACCTGGATCACGCCCGCGGAAGCGTCCGCGCCGTACAGCGAAGCTGCCGCGGGTCCCTTCACGATCTCGATGCTCTCGATGTCTTCGGGATTCAGGTCGAACAGCTGACTCACGCCCTGACCGCCGATGTTGATGTCGCTCAGCGTGCGCGAGCTGGCCTTGACGCCATCGATGAACACCAGCGGCTCATTCGACAGCGTCGCCGAGGAGGCGCCCCGGATCCGGATCTGCTGCGCCGTGCCCGACGTCCCCGACGACGACGTCACCTGTACGCCCGGAACCCGCGCCGTCAGCAGGTCCGTCACGCTCGTAGACGTTCCCCGCTCCACCTCGGCCGACGCGTTGATGCTCTCGATCACGGCAGGCTGACGCCGCCGCTCGACCGCGCCCGCCGTGCCCGTGACCACGATCTCCGCCAGCTGCAACGCACTCGGCGCTAGCGTGAAATCGGCGGTCGCCGTGTCACCGGCGCTCACGGTCACCGTCTGTGACGCCGCGCCAAAGCCCAGCGTGCTCGCGCGGACGTCCGCGGTGCCGACGGGCACATTCGACAGCACGTAGCGTCCCTGTGCATTCGTCACCGTGCTCAGCGCGGTGCGCAGAATCATGACCTCTACGCCCGCCAGCGGCGTGTTCTCCGTCTCATCGACCACCTGCCCGGCAATCGTGCCGCGCTCCTGCGCAGCGGCGAAAGCAGGCAAGACGAACACAGCGAACAGCGCGATGAGCGCACGTCCTAGCCTCGTCCCCCTCATGGGCCACTCCTGTTGAAAGCGGTGTGACTCAATACCGGCCTGAATTGACGTTCTGGTCAGTCAGGGTCCAGATACATCTGACCATACCAGAACGCTTAGGCACTCCGAATCCTTACAGATCCTACTGCGGGATACGCGTCCCCTACTACGGGACACGCGCACACTGCGCGGCCGAACTGCGGTCGGATATATCGGGAGATTTACTAGCCGGGCCGCCGTGGCGCAAGACCCGGTCGGGCCGTCGCGCGCGGCCACGCCCGCACGCGAGACGAATCATGAAGAAGCCAGGAAGCCACGAGGTGGCATGTGTTTTCCTGGATTCCTGGCTTCCTCAGATGATCCGACCTCTACATCGCCGAACCCACGTCGCCGAACCTACGAACCGAGGACTAGAAAGGGCTGCGAGGTCCGAGTTGCCAGTAGCCCCACCGCCACCACCGCTGTGCCGTTTCATTATCGCGCACGACACGTTCGCGTGGCGCGGGGACAGCAGAGGCCCCCCACGCGACGCGAAGTCGCGTGGGGTAAGGCCTCGCCCGCTGTTTCGCCGAAGAGACCTCAGGCCGCCCGGCGCGTGGCCGTGGTGTCGACCCGTGTCGCGTGGTGCTGGCGGCCGCGCAGGCCAATCAGTCCCAGCAGGCCGAGCAAACCCAGCCAACCCAGATTCGACCCGCGAGCCTCGCCGCGCTGCATGCCGCGCTGGACGCCTTCCACCTCTTCAGTCTCTTCGATCACGCCCGGCTGGGCCGGTTCCTGGGCCACCGCAACGGCCGGCAAAGCCGCGCCTGAAACGGCGAGGCTGAGCGCGAGGACGATGCTGCCGAGCAGTCTCTTGATCTCCAGATATCGCATCGGATGACTCCATCTGCGAGTTCCATTCTATGTTGCGACCTCATACGCCGAGTGTTGCATCGGCCATGCCAGCCCAACCCGAGGACCGGACCCACGGGCGACCACTGTCAGACCCCCATCGTACATTCGGGCAACACGCGCACCGGGCAATAGGCCGGTCTCGTACGCGAGACTGGACCGCGGCGCGTACGCCCTCGAGTCAATGTCGCCATGGCTGGGAGCGCTCGGGACATAAGACTTCGGGCAACACGGGGACAGAGTGAGGATGGAGTCGATCGATGTGGACCATGATGCTCGTATCGTTCGGCGGGGCCGTGGCCGGCGCGCTGCTCGCGTTCGCCGCCACGGCGCACCGTCTCGCCACGCTGCGCACGCGCGTGCAGGAACGCGACCGCGAGATCGGCCAGGCGCGCCAGGCCGCCCGCGAAACCCGGGAGCAGCTCGAACGTGAATTGGCGGCGTCTCGCCAGACGCTAGCGGCCGTCGACGTTGAACGGAACGCTTTGGCACGCGAACGCGAGCGGCTGTCGGTCGAGCTCGAGGCCGAGCGGCGCGCGATCCCGGACAAGCTCGCCGTCCTCGACACAGCCGAAAAACGGATGCGCGAAGCGTTCGACGCCGCGTGCCAGCAGGCGCTGCAAACCAACAACCGGACGTTCCTCGATCTCGCCAACGCGCGATTCAGCGAGCTCCAGCAGGTGGCGAGCCGTGAGCTCGACGGCAAGCACAAGTCGATCGAGGTGCTGCTCAGCCCCGTGCGGGATGGGCTAGATCGCGTGGGTGAAACGCTCCGCAAACTCGATATCGATCGCGCGGAGACGCAAGGCGCGATCCGCGCCCAGCTAGAGGCGGTGGCACAACACGGTGAGCGCCTCGCGGGCGAAACGCAACTGCTCGCGCGGGCGCTTCGCACGCCGCACGTGCGCGGGCAGTGGGGCGAGATGCAGCTGCGCCGCGTCGCTGAGCTCGCCGGCATGCTCGAGCACTGCGACTTCGTCGAACAACACACGGTCGAGACCGACAACGGCAATCTGCGGCCTGACCTGATCGTGCACCTGCCGGGCCGTAAGCTCGTGGTCGTAGACTCGAAGGCGCCGCTCGCGGCGTTCCTCGATGCGCAAGCGGCCGAAGATGCCGCGACTCGCGATTCGTTGCTCGACCGTCACGCCCGCCACGTTCGCGACCACATCACGCGGCTCGCCGACAAGAGCTACGGCAAGCGGTTCGCCGAGGCGCCCGACTTCGTCGTGATGTTCTTGCCGGGCGAGGCGTTCTTCAGCGAAGCGTGCCGCCGCGACCCGTCGCTCATCGATTACGCGGTCGGCGTAGGCGTCATGCCCGCGAGCCCGATCACGCTCATCACTCTGCTCAAGGCGATCGCCTTCGGTTGGCAGCAGGAACGGCTCGCCGAAAACGCCGAACAGCTCCGCGACCTCGGTGTCGAGCTCTACGATCGCGTCCGCGTCCTCGCCGAGCACCTCGGCGGATTGCGCAAAGGCCTCGGCGCCGCCGTCATCGCGTACAACCGGACCGTCGGGTCTCTCGAGGAACGATTCCTGCCCACCGCGCGGAAGTTCAAGCACCTCGGCATCGGAGCCGACGCGGAAACGCCCACACTGCGTTCGATCGACCGCGCGCCCCGCCTGCCGTCCGCGCCCGAGCTGCTGACGTGACGCGCCGCACTGGTACAGCGTATGGCTGGGTATTTCCTTGGAATCCGCCGGATGTTACTGTTGCGCCGTTGGCGGTGCAGCCGCTTGCCGCCAACGCGCTTACCATCCAACAACGCGCACAGGAGCCACGAGCATGCCCGCACCGCTCTGCCGCGATGTCGCGACCGTCGTCCGTACCGGACGCACCCTCACCTCGATGATGACCGCGCGCGCGTGGCCCGCCGTGGCCGCCGCGCTGCTGCTCGCGCCGCCCGCCGTTGCACAGGAGCGGCCGAGCGCTGCGGTCCGTGACGA
>JBOHRM010000322.1:0-8002 GCA_050732715.1 Longimicrobiales bacterium | reverse complement strand
CAGGCGATCGCGGTGATCGCGGATGTGCTCGATCAGCAGCAGGTAATCGAAGCCCGTGACGTGGTGCTCGAGAGCTGGGGCCGGGTCGACGTGCTGGTCAACGCCGCGGGCGGCAACCTGGGCCGCGCGCGCAATGACGAGCGCAGCATCTTCGACGTGCCGTTCGACGCCTTCGACGACGTCCTCCGCCTCAACCTGCACGGGTCCGTGATCCCCGCGCTCGTCTTCGCCCAGCCGATGGCGCTCGCCGGAAAAGGCTGCGTCATCAACATCTCCTCGATGGCGGCCACCCAGGCGATCAGCGGCGTGATGGGCTACTCTGCCGCCAAGGCGGCGATCGACAACTTCACCCGCTGGCTGGCCGTCGACCTCGCCCACCGCCACGGCGACGGAATCCGCGTCAACGCCGTCGCTCCCGGTTTCTTCGTCACCGACCAGAACCGGAACGTGCTGATCGGCGCCGATGGCGAATGGACGCCTCGCGCGCGCGCCATCATCCAGCGCACGCCGATGCGCCGCTTCGGTGAGCCGCACGAGCTCGTCGGCGCCGTCCATTGGCTTTGCAGCGACGCCGCCTCCTTCGTCACCGGCGCCGTCATCCCCGTCGACGGCGGATTCAGCGCGTTCAGTGGCGTATGAAAAAATGGGTTGCGCGTTGCGAGTTTCGGGTTGCGAGTCGCGGGTTTCGAGTTGCGGGTTGGGTTGCAGCAGGCGGGCTGGGCACTCGATCACGGCAGTGAAACGTGTGGCCTGACAGGTTCTTGACATCGGGTGGTCGGCGGCGTAGCATGCATGGTGATCAGATGAATTCATGACGACCGCTGTCTCGTGACTTCGATATCGAATTGAAGATCGTCGACATCCGGGCCACGCCCGTCACGATTCCGCTGGTGGCGCCGTTGCGACACGCGAACGGCTGCCATTGGGGTCGGTTCGTTCGCACCGTGGTCGAGGTCGAGACCGACGAGGGTCTGGTGGGCCTCGGCGAGATGGGCGGGGGCGGGGAGAGCGCGGTTGCCGCGTTCCAGGCGCTACGGCCGTACCTGCTGGGGCGTGACCCGAAGCAGCTCGAGGAGCTGCGTTTTCTCATCTCGAACCCCACGGCGTCGCTGTACAACGATCGCACGCAGCTGCTCGCCGCGCTCGAGTTCGCCTGTCTGGACATTTTGGGTCAGAAGTGGGGCGTTCCGGTATACGACATCCTGGGCGGCCAGCTGCGAGACCGTGTGCCTTTTGCGTCGTATCTGTTCTTCCGCTACCCGAACGGCGTGGATGGGTCGGGCGAGGTTCGTACGATCGATCAGCTGCTGGCGGAGGCGAGCGAGCTGAAGGCGCGCTATGGGTTCACGACGCACAAGTTGAAGGGCGGCGTATTCGCGCCCGAGTACGAGATCGAGTGCTATCGGGCGCTGGCGGCATCGTTGCCGGGGGACAGCTTTCGTTTCGATCCGAACGGCGTGTGGTCGACTGAGCAGGCGATCTGGTTCGGACAGCGGATCGAGGACGTGAAGAACGACTACCTCGAGGACCCGGTGTTCGGCTTGCACGGCATGCGCCGTACGCGGGAGAAGGTTCGTATGCCGTTGGCGACGAACACGGTGGTGGTCGGTTTCGAGCAGCTGGCTGCGAACGTGATCGAGACGGCGGTCGACGTGATCCTGCTGGACACGACGTTCTGGGGCGGGATGCGCGCATGCATCAAGGCTGCGGGCATCTGCGAGGCGTTTCAGCTCGGCGTCGCGGTGCACTCGTCCGGCGAGCTGGGTATCCAGCTCACGACAATGCTGCATCTGGGTGCGGTCCTGCCGAACCTGACGTTCGCCGCGGACGCACACTACCATCATCTCGCGGACGACGTGATCGTGGGCGGCAAGCTCGAGTACTGTCACGGCTCGATCGCGGTGCCCACGGCACCGGGGCTCGGCGTGAAGCTCGACCGCGACCGGCTGGGTGAGTATCACGAGCTGTTCTTGCGGCTCGGCCCGTATCCCTACAATCAAGATCCGCTGCGGCCCGGCTGGACGCCCATGGTCCCGAACCGAAGCTGGGCGGACCCGCTCGATGAGCGCGCGCCCAAAATCCCGGTCTAGTGATCCGTGGCCGAGATTCCTTGGCATTCTCGATGCGCAACTCACTTCGGTCACGGACCACTAGCCGATTCCGAGGCATGGTGCGATGCCGGGTTCGCCGCGGTGAGGTTCGGTGCCACGGCGACCGTGACAGCCTAACTGACGCTCCCGGAACAGGTTTCAATCGCCGAGGGCCGTGGAGGTACGGGCGGACGTTGAGGTTAGTGCCGATCGGGTTCACTTTGCGATGCGCACTCAGCGACCTCTCTCTTTCTCAGCGTCCTCCGCGATTGAATCTGTTGAACCTGCGGCGCATCGTAATCGCGGCTCTCGCGCTGGCAGCGCTGGCTACTGTCCGCACGCCCGCGCGCGCCGAGGACGGCTACGAGCTCTGGCTTCGCTATCGCCTGATTTCTGACTCGACACTGCTGGCGGAGTACCGCGACGCGGTCACGCATCTCGTGATCGGCGCCGATTCGCCGACACTGCTCGCCGCGCGCGAGGAGCTCGCCGTCGGCCTGCAAGGTCTGCTGGGTCTCGACGTCGCCTTCGAGCGCAGCGTCGTGCGTGATGGCGCTGTGATCGCCGGTACGCCGGCAGGCTCGCCGCTGATCGCATCGCTGCCACTGGCGCGCGATCTGGCGGAGCTCGGCGATGAAGGGTTCCTGATCCGCGCGACCACGGTGGATGGCATGCGCGCAATCGTGATCGCGGCGAACCAGGACATCGGCGTCCTATACGGCGCGTTCCACTTCGTACGAACGCTCCAGACGCACGGCTCCCTGGCCGACCTGGACGTCGCCAGCACGCCGCGCATCCGGCACCGGCTGCTGAACCACTGGGACAACCTCGACCGCACCGTCGAGAGAGGGTATGCCGGTTTCTCGCTCTGGGACTGGCACAAGCTGCCGGACTACCTCTCGCCGCGGTACAAGGACTACGCACGTGCCAACGCATCGCTCGGCATCAACGGCACGGTGCTGACGAACGTCAACGCGAACGCCATCGTTCTGCTGCCCGAGTACCTGACAAAAGTGGCGGCGCTCGCCGACGTGTTTCGGCCCTACGGCATCCGTGTCTACCTCACGGCGCGCTTCAGTGCGCCGATCGAGATCAGCGGGCTCGAGACGGCGGACCCGCTCGATCCAGCGGTGCGTGAATGGTGGCGGCGCAAGGTCGAGGAGATCTACGCGCTCATCCCCGACTTCGGCGGCTTCCTGGTCAAGGCGAACTCGGAGGGCCAGCCCGGGCCGCAGGACTACGGGCGCTCGCACGCCGATGGCGCGAACATGCTCGCCGACGCGGTCGCGCCGCACGGCGGTATCGTGATGTGGCGTGCGTTCGTGTACGCGGACGACCCGGAGGTCGACCGTGTACGCCAGGCCTATGATGAGTTCGTGCCGCTCGATGGGTCGTTCCGCGACAACGTGTTGATCCAGGCGAAGAACGGTGCGCTCGACTTTCAGCCGCGGGAGCCGTTCCATCCGCTGTTCGGCGCGCTGCCCGGGACCCCGCTGATGCTCGAGCTCCAGATCACGAAGGAGTACCTCGGCATGGCGACGCACCTCGTCTACCTCGCGCCGCTCTTCGAGGAGGTCCTCGATGCCGACACGCACGGGCGCGGCGAGGGCTCGACCGTCGCGCGCGTGATCGATGGATCGCTGCACGGCTACGCGCACACCGCGATCGCGGGCGTGTCGAACATCGGGACTGACCGGAACTGGACGGGCTCGCACTTCAACCAGGCCAACTGGTTCGCCTTCGGGCGCCTCGCATGGGACCCCGGCCTCTCGTCCGAAGGGATCGCGGACGAGTGGATCCGCATGACGTTCTCGAACAACGCCGGGCTGATCGAGCCGATCAAGGCGATGATGCTCGCATCGCACGAGGCCGCGGTGAACTACATGACACCGCTCGGTCTGCACCACCAGATGGCGCGCGGGCACCACTATGGACCGGGGCCGTGGGTCGAAGGCGGCCCCCGCGCCGACTGGACCTCCGTCTACTACCACCGCGCCGACACGCTCGGCATCGGCTTCGATCGAACGGCATCGGGCAGCAACGCGGTCGAGCAGTACGCGCCGCCGCTGCGCGAGCAGTTCGCCGACCGCGATTCGGTCCCCGATGAGCTGCTGCTCTGGTTCCATCGTGTCCGGTGGGACGAACGCATGCGCTCGGGCCGGACCCTCTGGGAAGAGCTGGTCCACCGCTATCATGCCGGTGTCGACACCGTTCGCGGGATGCAGCGCACCTGGGATTCGCTCGAAGGCCCGATCGACGAGCCGCGATTCCGCGATGTCCAGGCGTTCCTTCGCATCCAGGAGAAAGAGGCGGTCTGGTGGCGTGACGCCTCGATCGCGTACTTTCAGACGTTCTCGCGCATGCCGATCCCCGATGGCTACGAGCCGCCCGCACACCCACTCGAGCACTATAGGAGCATCGAGAGCCGGTTCGTGCCGGGAATCTAAGTCTGCACCGGGCTGGACGGAGCGTTTCGCGGTGCCGCTGGATTGTGGGTTAGGCTGGTGTACACGTACACCTAAGCGTAACCCACCTAAACCAGTAACATCACCAAACTCACTCGAATGGACCTATTTCTCGGCCTCGACATCGGCACCAGCGGCGTGAAGGCCATCCTGATGAGCGCCTCGGGCGACGTCGAAACGTCCGCGAGCACGCCGCTCACGTTGGACACGCCGCGGCCCGGGTGGGCCGAGCAGGACCCCGGTGCGTGGTGGCAGGCGACGCTCGAGTCGATTCGCAAGGTCCTCGCTGATCGGCCCGCCGCGCGCGTCGCTGCCATCGGCATCTCGGGCCAGATGCACTCGTCCGTGTTTCTCGACCGCGACGGGCGCGTGATCCGGCCCGCGCTGCTCTGGTGTGATGGCCGGACCACCGCCGAATGCGAGGAGATCACGGCGCGCGCGGGTGGCGAGGCGCAGCTGCGCGAGTGGGCGTGCAACCCGGCGCTCGAGGGGTTCACGCTTCCCAAGGTGCTCTGGCTCAGGAACCACGAACCTGCCGCGTTCGCTCGCCTGGCGACGGTGCTGCTCGCCAAGGACTTCATCCGGTTCCGCCTCACCGGCGCGCTCGCGACCGAGCCGTCCGATGCGTCCGCGACGCTGATGTTCGACACCGCGAACGGCCGCTGGAGCCGCGAGATCCTCGACGCCGTCGAACTGCCGGCATCGCTCCTGCCGGACGTGGGCGGGTCCGCGGAGATCCTCGGCTACGTCACTCCCGACGCCGCCGCGCTGACCGGGCTCGCCGCGGGAACTGCCGTCGTCGGCGGCGGCGCCGACAACGCATGCGGCGCCGCCGGCGTCGGCGCGATCGAGGAGGGCGACGCCGTTGCGAGTTGGGGGACGTCCGGCACCGTGCTCGCGCCCACGGCCACGCCCCGCGTCGATCCCGAGCTCCGCGCCCACACCTTCTGCCACGTCGTGCCCGGCACCTGGTACCTCATGGGCGTCGTGCTCTCCGCGGGCGGCGCATTCTCCTGGTACCGCGACCAGATCGCCCGCCAGATTGCCGGCCGCGAGGAACGCGTCTCCCCATCCCCGGGCGCCTCAGACGGAGAGGCAACGTCGGACAGCGCCCGCCAGAACCGGGACCACGCGGATCTGCTGCTGAACGATGAGGCCGCCACAGTTCCGCCCGGCGCGGATGGCGTGACGTTCCTCCCCTACCTCCAGGGTGAGCGCACACCGCACCGTGATGCCGCCGCGCGCGCCGCATTCCTCGGACTGAGCCTCGCTCACACGCGCGCACACCTCACGCGCGCCGTCCTCGAGGGCATTTGCTTCGCGCTGCGCGATTCCGTCTCCATCCTCGCTGAGATCGGTCTGGTGCCCGGGCAGATGTTCCTCACCGGCGGCGGCGCGAAAAGCCCATTCCTCCGCCAGCTCCAAGCTGACATCTTCGGCCTGCCCGTCCGTACCGTGAACCGTGAGGAAGGTCCCGCCTACGGCGCAGCGCTCCTCGCCGCCGTCGGCGCCGGCACGTTCCCAGACCTCGCCGCCGCGGCCAATGCCACCCTGATCCGCTCGCAGCTCGAGCACCCGAACCCCGGCGCGCACGCCGCCTACCAGCAGCCGTACGAACGCTTCCGTAACGCCTATGCCGGCGCAACCGGACGGATTGCGCCCGCGCTCGCCACCGCGGCGAGTCGCTGAGCGCTCGCCGTCCGTCAGGTCCATCGCCGCCCCTCCCCACCGAAGCTGTCACAGCCATCACGCTTGACGCGTTCCTGTAGCAAGTAGTATGGTCGTCAGGGGATATGATCACCTAAGAACTCGCGGCAGGCGGAGACCCCATGCGACAGCGTGGCCGGACCTGGCGGCGTGTGGCCTCACCCTCACCCCGGATTCGAACGGGGATGGAGTCACCTGATCACGTTCTGAACAAACTCACCCACTCTCTCTGTCGAGGACCGAATGATGAGATCATGGAAAGCGCTCATGGCTCTGGCCTTGGCGACCGCCGCTCCGCTGGAGGCACAAAATGCGGGACGCGTCACAGGAGTCGTGAGGAACGAACTGGGGCAGCCCCTCGCGAGCGCGAACGTGGTGGTGCAGGGCACGCGGATCGCCGGTCTGACCGACGAGGACGGTCGCTACGTCCTCATGGAGGTGCCGCTGGGCGCGCAGACGGTGGTGGCGGCGCTGATCGGCTACGGCGATGCGACGCAGCAGGTGGACGTGGCCGCCGAGGCGGTCGCGACGGCGGATTTCGAGTTGACGACGCAGGCGGTGCTGCTGGAAGGCCTGGTTGCGGTGGGCTACGGCCAGCAGCAGCGGCGCACGGTGACGGGATCCGTGGCGACGATCAACGCGGACCGGCTGACGGAGATGCCCACGTTCAACGCGATCAAGGCGATCCAGAACCGCCTTCCGGGCGTGGACGTCACGAATGCCGGCAACAAGCCGGGTGACGGGGTGAGCATCCGGATCCGCGGCGTTCGCTCGATCAGCGCCGGCAACGAGCCGCTGTACGTGGTGGACGGCGTGCCGATCGCGAGCGGCTGTGGCCCGGCCACGTCGATGGCGGCAGCGGCGTCCAGTTGCACAGGCCTCGGCGACTTCAATCCGAGCGACATCGCCTCGATCGACATTCTGAAGGACGCGGCGGCGACGGCGATCTATGGTAGCCGCGGAGCGAACGGCGTCGTTCTGGTGACTACGAAGGGCGCGGCCACCGGTGGCGTGGCGACGGAGTTCAGGGCCAGCGCGAGTTACGGGGGGCAGAGCCCCTACGGGTTGCCGACGCTGATGAACAACGACCAGTACGTGGCGATGCTCCAGGACGCGGCGGCCTACGCCGGGTCAAGCACGGAGCCGGAGGCTCTGCTCAACAACGTGGCCTATCAGGCATACGTGGACGGTCAGCAAACGGACTGGCAGGAGCTGATCAAGCGCACGGGCCGCCAGCAGGATTTCCAGCTGGGCATGAGCGGCATTTCCGGTAATACGCGCTTCAACCTGTCCGGCAACTTCTTCAATCAGACCGGCACCGCGGTCGGGCTCGAGTTCACACGGACCACGGGCAGCGCCTCGATCGATCACGTGCAGGGTCGCCTCCGGTTGGGCGTGACCGCCAACTTCGCGCGCTCGAATCAGGTCGTGAACGGCGGCGACGGCCTGTGGGGTGCCGCGCGCCAGCAGATGGGCTTCGGGGGCTCTCGCGACGCGGACGGCGTGCTGATCACCAATCCCGACGGTGACCCGCTGGCGTACAACCCGCTCAAGCTGGTCGAGGGGAGAGTGAGCGAGAACCGGCGCGACCGCGTTTTTGCCTCGGCGTTCGCGAACCTCAATCTCGCGGACGGCATCGACCTGCGTGTGAACTTCGGCCCGGACTACACGGCCACCAGCGCCGGCAACTTCACGGGCGCGGACGTGCAGTTCGGCGGCGCCTCGTTTCGCACGGCGTCG
>JBOHRM010000321.1:0-1329 GCA_050732715.1 Longimicrobiales bacterium | reverse complement strand
TCCAGCGTGCCGTCCTGCTCGCTGTAGCGACCCTCGAACGCCAGCGACGGCAGATACCGCCCGCGCGCCTCACGCACATCCGCCGCCGCCCGCACCTCGAGCCACCGCTCCTGTGCGAGACCGGGATTCGCCGCCAGCGCCTCCGCCACGATGCGGTCGAGCACCTCCGACGCCGGCGCCTGCGCCGGCGCCGACACCGGCAGCGCGGCCAACACGATGCCCGCGCAGACCGCGAATCGACGGACCTGAAGTCCGAGGTCGATGGCTGGACGGATGCCAGGAGCCCTCTCGCCGGGCAGCGAAGATCGCCGAGGCCTCGCCGAGATCTCTTTGCGTATCCTTCGCGCGCTTCGCGGCTTTGCGAGAGGACCGCTGTTCCGAGCGAAATGTAACAGGGTCATGTTCTCTAACACTGTTAGGTAGACGGGGGAAAAAATCACGCGGGCGAGTCGCGCAGGAGTCCGCGCAGCACCGCCTCGCGCAGGTGAGTGCTCGTGCGTCGCACGTCGCGCCATGGCATCTTCGTTTGATCGCGTTTTGCGATGCGCAGCGAAACCAGTCCGTGGCACGCGGCCCACAGGATCTGCGCGACCTCGTGCGGGTCATCGAGCTCGGGTCGGAACTGGCCCTGCGCGATTCCCTCGGCGCATGTCTGGAGCAGGAACCCGTACGCTTCCTGGCTCGCCGCGTCGAGCGCCGTGTCACTCTCCATCACCTCCGGCCGGCAGGTCATGAACAGGAGCTGGTAGTGCATCGGATTCTCGAGCGCGAACCCGACGTACGCTTCGCCGATGCGGTGCAAGCGCTCGATCGGATCGTCGATGCGACCGGTGCGCCGGAACGCGGCGGCGAGCACCCGGGAATCGGCGTTGCAGAGCTCGGAGAGGAGCGCCTCCTTGCTCTTGAAATGGTGGTAGATGGCCGTCGGCGTATACTCGATCTTGACCGCGATTGCACGCATCGACGTCGCCTCATAGCCGCGCTGGACGAAGAGCTCGCGCGCGGCGTCGAGGATGCGCCGCCGCGTCTCTTCACGTTCCCGAGTTCGTCGTTCCAGACTTCCCATGCCTGCTCCTTACGCCGCTAGTATACCTAACGCCGTTAAGTTGCGCAAGCGAGCGATCGCTTCGAGGGTGGAGCGAACCGTACACCTCTGGTTCGCAAGTTCGACACGTCGGGCAGCGGTCAGCCGCCCGCATGCGCACGGCGCGCCCTTGCGCGCGCGGAACATACCTTCAATATTGAAGCCAATGCGAAAGCGAAGAGGATCGGCGTCGCGCGAGGCTGCTCGCATCGATGAGCTGTTGCCGGTACGGCCAGCCGCGTTCG
>JBOHRM010000320.1:0-9644 GCA_050732715.1 Longimicrobiales bacterium | reverse complement strand
CGAGCAGTGTGCGCGGCACGCCGGCCGCGCGCGCGACGCTCGCCGTGACCGGCGGTGCGAGCGCGAGCCAGTGACGCGTCGGCTCCGGCACGCCCTCCCACCGGCGCTCGTCCTCGCGCTCGCGATCCTGCTCGAGCCGCTCGCGGACGATGCGCGCGATCTCCGCCGGTGCCAGTGCGGCCAGATCGAGCGTGGCCAGCGCATCCGGACCTCGCGTCTGCGCCATGCTACCCGCCGCCGGCCTGCGCTCGCACGAGCCTCAGCCGGTCCTCGTCGTCGGCCGGCCGGAGCACGGCACGGTCCGGGTCCGCCTGCGAGATCTCGAGCCACCTCCGCACCAGCTTCGAGCCCTCCTCGTCCGGCTTCAGCCGGTACGGAATCCCCTTCACGTCCTCCGACAACTGCTTCAGGAACACCTCGCACAGCGTGCTGCGTTCGTTGACGGTCAACGGCCGCGCCTCGAGCGACTTCTCGTCGTACCAGTGCATCAGGTAGTGCTGGTAGGCGATCCCCTCCTCGACGGGCGGGCGGAACGGCTCGAGCTTGCGCGCATCGACCCACGTCACGTCGCCGAGCCAATCGTCGATTTCCTTTTTCGTCGCCTCCTGGCCGGTGATCGGCGTGGTCGAGTACGAGAGCACGATCCGCACGTCGTCCCGGGCGAGGCGCAGGCCCGCCGTGCCGAGCAAACCGTAGAGCAGTGCGCGCACGGCGTCCGCGCCCATCCGGTGCAGGTCGTCAATGAGCAGGACGAGGCGCGCGCCGGATCCGTGCGGCGGGGGCCGCCTGCGCCGCACCTGCTCGAGCAGGCGCAGGAGATCGATCCGCAGTGCGACGGCGTGCAGCTCGATGGACGCGGCATCGTAGGTCGGTGACACGTCGCGCAGCTCTGCGCTCGTGTCGGCCGGCAACACGTCGCCGTCATTCAGCGCGAGCAGCGGCTGGAGGTTCGGCGCGGCGGGAGCGGTCAGCCCGAAGATGCGTTGTGTGTCGCGCATCGCGCGACCGAGGCACTCGACCAGCGACCGCAACGTCTTGGGTGACTCCGCGACCAAATCGCTCGGCACCACGAGGCACGGCAGGTGCCCTTCGCGCGCCGCCTTCGCCGCGAACTCGCGGAGCAGCCACGTGCGGCCGAGCTGCCGCTCCGATTCCTGACGATCGTCCGGCGTGTCGACCGCGATCGTCACCACCTGGATCCCAGCCGGCCGGCCCGTCAGCACACGCTGCTCGTCACGGCCCGCGAGCAGCACGTCGAACCGCTCGAACAGGTGCAGCCGGTCACAGAACGCGGGGTGCGGCCCGGTGCCGTATTCGGTCGCACCGCCGAACCACTCATCGGGCAGCACCGGCTCGGGGATCTCGAGACCCCGCCACGACGGATCTCCGGTCACATACAGCGTCGGCAACGTCCAGTCGACGCCGGCGTCCGGATCCACGCCGCCCTCGGCCAGCGCCGCGAGCCGGCCCTCCGCCGCGGCCGATGCGACGTCTTCGCGGTCGAGCAGCGCCTCGTAGAAGCGGCGCGTGAACAGTCGGCACGCCTGATCGCTCACCCGCCCGCTCATTCCCACCACGACGGGTACGCCGCCGTGCACGAGCTCGGCCGCGATCGGCGCCGCGACCTGGCCCACGCCCGGAGCGACGGACGCCGTGTAGCACGCGCTCAACACGACGACGTGCGGCAGCGACTGCTCGGGCGCCGGCCGCAGCAGCGCGAGCAGCGCGCCGGGATACACGTTGGTGCGCGCGGCGGCGTCTTGCTCGTCGACCAGCTCGATGTAGCCCTTCCCTACCGCGTCGTGCCAGCCGTGGCAGATCATGTGCACCACGTCCGGGCGGAAATCGAGGATCGCTGCCTGCATCTTCGCGGGCGTCGCCAGCTGCACCAGCCGCGTTTGCAGCCGATGCTCCGTGCCGCGCGCGCGCAGCGACATCAGCAGCCTCACGTATTCAGCGCCGGGACGGATCTCCGGGTCATCCAAACCGGTGCCAACCACGAACAGCACACGCGGCGGCGAGTGCAGCGGGCCACGCGGAGATTCGGCCGCCGACGGCGTGGCGCCGTTCGGCCTCGACGCGTTGACCGCCGCGTCAACACCCGGAACGGCGTCACGCGCGCCGGGATCGCGAATGCGGCGAACGATCGATACGCCGGGCGTCTGCGCCAAGTACCGCACGTCGGTCCGCATCATCTCCCACGGCAGCTTGTTGATCGCCTGATCGTCCGCATCGCAGACGATGCCGATCTCGATGCGTTTGCCGGCCGCGCGCGTGACGAGCGTGTTCCAGAGCGGATCGCCGATCAGCGTGTCGAACAGGTAGCGGCCGAACCGTACCGTGTCGCCCGAGCGCGGCGCGCGGTCGACGATCGCCCGATGAACCGCTACGAGCGGTGCGGGCTCGGCGGCGGTGCAGAGGTCACGGTGAGGCGCATCCGCCGCGAGCGCGTCCGCCTCTTCCTTCGGCGGCAGCGGGTACGCCGCCGTGCCCGAGCCGGCTCGGCCGAGCAGGCGCGGCGGTGTGCGCAAAACGGCTCGCGCGTCCGGACCGGTCTCGATCGACGGCGACACCTCCCAGCCGTCGATGCTGCGCCGGACGCCGAACCGCACGCGCACGGCTACGCCTCGTCGTCAGATGGTAAGGTCGGCCGCGCGCCGAGACTTTCGCGCAGCAACGCGCACAACTCGACGCCGACGTCAGCAGCCGCGCCCTCCGGCTGGAACGCCGAGCGTGTGCCGGGCGGGCCGCTCCGTGAAAGGACCTCACGCGTGTTCGACGCGAGCCGTGCCGTGCCTTCGAGCCGGCGGACCGCGATGCGTCTCGTGTCGGCTTGCTCGCCATTCGCGAGCTCCGCAACGGCCGGCGGCGTCTCCCCGTCGCCTGCGAGAAGCGCAGCGCGCTCGGTGCGTTCAGGGTCCGTCGTGACCTTCGCCCAGACGGCGAACGATGCAGCGGCCACGCGGCGCGCCGTGCCGAGCGCCGCCCGAGGGCTCGGCAGCTTTTCCTGCGTCAGCCCGCTCGACCAATACGCCACATCCTGGCTCAGCACGTCCTGGTCGAATCCGCACAGCTCCGCGAGCGTGCCGATGCCGCGCAGCCGCTGAGTAGCCAGATACTCGACGACCGGCGGCACGGCCTCGCGATGGCGCCCCACGCTCGGGTGCGCCGCCGCGACGGCGTCCGGGGCGAACACACCGAGACCGGCCGCGCCGTCCAAACCGAGCCTCGACGCGAGCTGCGCCATCAGCTCGAGCCGCACGAGCGGCGCCGGGTAGTCCAGTTTCGGCACGACCATCCGCTCGGCCGTGCTCCATTCGACTTCGGCCGTCGCCCGCACCGCCCATTCGCCCAACAGCATCACGGACACCGCATCGGCAAAGATCTCCTGAGACCAACGCTGCCAGCGGTTCACATCCGCCTGCTTGAAGATGCGCAATTTGCCGACGGCGGAGGACACGCCGCTCGACACCTCGTCCTTCAGCTCGAGATCCGCCATCAGATGGTGGCCGACCTCGTGGGCGATGAACACGAGCCACCACGGCGATTCGACGCACCACGGCGGGAGCCGCAGCAGCGGCAACGGCAGCGTGCGGACCAGCTCGCGCAGATCGTCCGACCACCGCTCGTAATCACCCGGCAGCGTCAGGTCTCCTCTCGGCCGCGCATCCGAATCGAGCGCCGCGGGCGAGTGCTCGGGCGCGATGAACGCCAGCGGCGCGGGACGGGACACGACCGTGGCGTCGCGCTGGCGCGCCCGCTGCATCACCTCGTGGTAACAGCTCCACACCACCTCGTCCGCCGCACGCAGCGCCGGTCTCAGCCGATCATCATCGCGCTGGTCGAATTTCTCACGATAGAACGTCCAGAATCGCTCGAGCCAAACGATCGCCCGATCGACCTCGCGGCAGCGATCGTGCAACGCGCCCTCCGGCTCGTCCGGCGCCGTATCCAGGTCCGCCTCGAACGCATCCGCCGCCGCCGTCAGCACCGACTTCAACGTCTCGAGCTGTGTGTGGTGACGCCCGATGTACCTGCCGGCCGGCTCGGTGTCCGCCGCGCGACGGTGCTCGTACCACGACGCGATCCGCCGCTTCAGCCGCTCGAGCTCGAGCCGCGTCCGCTCGCGCCGGATCGCGGACGACAGGCGCATCATCGCTAGGGTTCCGGCAAGAGGTGTATCCGGACGAATTCGAGGAAGATGGGCCAGTCGGAGGGCGCGGGGCCGTGACCCCCATCGTGCAGCAGGTAGCCGAGCGTGTGCAGGATCGGCTGACCCGGCCCGGGCATCGTGGTGGTCTCGAGGCCGCGCGCGCCGAGCAGCTCGAACACCGGCCCCGCCGCGACGGCGGCCTCGAACTCGCCCCGCGGGTCGGACCAGCGGTCCTCCGTACCGGTCTGAAGGAGCACCGGACGCGGGGCGATGAGCGCCAGGAGCATGTGCGCGTCGACGGGGAACTGCTGGACGCGATCGCCAAAGCCCGCGTAATTGCCCGCGAACTGGTACGGGTAGCGGGTCGGCGCCGTAAGGTGCGCGATCGTCTCGCCGTAGGCCCTGCGACTGAGCGCCGCTCCACCCTCGCCCGAGGCGCTCGCGATCACGCCGGCAAAACGCAGGTCACGCGCGGCCGTCCAGAGCACCGTCTTGCCGACGCGGGAAGCGCCGAACAGCACGACGCGGTCCTCGTCCACGTCATCGTCGGTCTCGAAATAGTCCATCACCCGGCTCAAGCCCCAAGACCACGCTGCGATCGCGCCCCATTCGTCCGGCGCGGGGCCCGTCCGACCCCGCTCGAGATCGGCGCCGCGGATGCCGAGCTCGGCGCCGTCCAGGAAGTCCGGGTCGAGCGCCGCGTAGTAGACGGTGGCGACGCCGATCCCTGCTTCGAGGAACGGCATGACGTCGAGCCGTCCGAAGTTGCGCCCCGCCCGAGCAGGAACCTTCGCCCGCTCTTCGCGGCTCCAAACCACGCCGGGCTCGACGCCGGGATCCTCGACCACGCTCGAGTTCGCGGAGAAGCTAACATTCAGGAACACCGGCACGGGGCCGGTCGCCTCGGCCGGCAGATAGAGGAGCACGTCCATGGACGGGCCGGTCCGCGCCCGGTCGAAGTACAGCGTGACCTGACGGCGGGTCGCCCTACCGTCGAGCGCCGGCGTGCCGGCATCGAATACGTCGAACGTCGGCTCCGCCGGCTTCCCCGGTGCCCGCCCGAACTGATTCTCCTCGAAGAATCGCAAGATCTCGGGCCGGCGCTGATCGAACCATGTTCCTTCATCACGTACGGTGGCTCCGCTCGCCATCACCAGCGGATCGGGGAGCGTGTAGGCGCCCACGAGCGACTCGTTGTAGTTGACCGGGATGCCGGCGATGGTATCGGGTGCGACATCGGTGATCTGAGCGAGCGCTCGACCTCCGAGGCCTAGCGGGGTCACGGCGAGCGCCGCGGTCAGGAGACGCCTTCTCGTGAACATAGACTCCTCCGGCTGTCGAAGAGCTCAGCCTCTCCAGCTGACGGACTGCAGGGACGGGCAATTCGAACAACCCCGCGCCGCGCGCGCAAGAAGTGACGGGTCTCGAGCTGGAGCTGCGATCGCGCCCCGATCGTCGGGCGCCGGCTCCGTCCGGCCCGGCTGGGCGGTTGCGGCGCAGATGCCGAGCGAGGCGCCGTCCGGGAAATCCGGCTCGAGCGCGGCACGGTAGACCGTGGCGAGACGACGGATCACGCGGTCAGCCGTGACCGCACTTCGGCGGCGCGATCAGTCAGCACCTTGACGGCAGGGCGGGTCTCGTGCACGAGAAGCACGGAGCCGTGCACGAGGGCGCCGGCGGCGAAGACAGCGGCCACGACGCCTACGCCCTCGAAGATCGGGAATCCGGGCTCAGGGCTCGATCGACCGGGCGCGATGCCTGCCCGCGCAACGCGAGCACGAGCAGCGGCGCGGCGACGAGGGCGGCGGCCAACGTAAGCGTGGGGAATCCCCACTCGTCGAGGGTCGGCCCGGCGAGAGCGGCGGCGGAAGCGGCGGCCAGGCCCATCGTGAGATCGGAGAGACCCTGAGAGGAAGGAAGGAGCGCTTCGGGTACCGACTCCGTCAAGAGCGTCGAGCCCGCCACCAGCGTTCCGGACCAACCGAGACCGAGCAGCAGCAGGCCGATCGCCAGCCGTAGGGTATCCTGCTCGGCGGTTCCGGTCACGGCACACGCGAGGATCAGCAACATCGCTCCGCCGAGGATGACTGAGCGCCTGCCGTACCTGTCCGTGAGCCAGCCCATGACCGGCGCGAACGCGAACATGCCCGCTACGTGAAGGCTCAGCAAAACGCCGACGATCCTCAGCGTGTGCGCCGCGTCGTGGCCCGCGCCGAGCACGTGCACGGGCGTCATCGACATGACGCCGACCATCACGACGTGACCGACCGCGGTCGCCGAGATCCCCAAGCGCGCCGCGGGGTCGGCGGCCACGGCCTCGAGGGCGCCGCGCATCCCGGGGCGCCGTGCGTCCTTCCCGCTGGTTGGCGCCGGCGGTCCCTCTCGATACTTACGCGCGGCTCGAGCGAGCACGATGGGGTCGGGCCGCAGCCATGCGAAGAGCGCCGCCGCCGCGAGGGCCAGCAGCGCCGTCGAGAACACGAACGGCGCTGCGAGCGTAGGGATGCCGTATCGTTGGAGCGCAACGCCGGCCACCGGCGCAAGGTTCGGCCCCGCGACCGCGCCAAGTGTGGTCGCCCAGATGATGAGCGATAGGTGGCGCCCGCGCCGGCCAGTCGGCGCGAGGTCCACGGCGGCGTACCGCGCCTGGAAGCCCGCCGTCGTGCCCCCACCGAACAGAAAGAACCCCGCGAAGAACAGTGGCGCCGAGCCAGCCAGCGCCGCGACGACCACGACCGCCCCTCCGAGCGCCGCGATCAGATAAGCCAAGGCCAGACTCGGCCGGCGCCCCCGCCGTTCGACAATACGCGTAGCGGGCACGGCAAGGAGCGCCGCCCCGACGACGGCCGCGCTCTGCGCCAATCCGGACACCGCGACGCCCGCCATGTCCGCGACCAGAAGCGCGCCGACCGAAAAGCCGATCGACATCCCGATCCCGCCAATGATCTGCGTGCCGAAGAGGAGTCGGAGCGTACGGCGCTGTACGGAGGCGACGTCGTCACCGCGGGCGGCGGCGTGCGTCGTCGTGCTCAACGTTGCGTTTCGTCAGGCAAGGGTTCGGTCGGAGCTCCTGCGTCGCGAAGTTCCCGTACGGCCGCCGGGAAGATAGCGGGCGAGCGCGTCCCGGGAAGGCCCTGGCGGACCAGGCCCACACTGACCGCGGTATTGTTGGAAGGTGTCCGGCCGTGACCTCGACTGGCCCGGTGCGAGCTCGAAATCATGGACATTGGCCCAGATGAGATGGAAGGATCTCCCGAATCGCACCCTCAACTGTTGCTGCCCTTCCCCGTGGCACTCAACGTGGTTGCCGGAGGGTCACCGCGGATTTTCGAGTGCGGCAGGCGGGGACTGAACGAGCACCGCGGCGCGCTCGGGCGATGACGATCGGCTGTTGAGCGCCCGACTCGGACCCTATCGGCTGCTGCGGCGGATCGGGCGGGGCGGTATGGGTGACGTGTACCTGGCGGCTCGCCACGAACCTTACCACCAGGAAGTCGCGGTCAAGATCATACGGCGAGGCTTCTATGAGGCCGAGGTGTCGCGCCGGTTTCGCGCCGAGCGTCAGTTGCCGCGTCTTCGCTACGGCGCCGCGACGTGCCCGACCTCTTTGCGGATCCACGCACGTGCGAGCAGCCAGTCGCGCTGTACGGTCTTCAACGAAACGTCGAGCGCGTCGGCCGTCTCCTGCAGCGTGAGGCCGGCGAAGAAGCGGCACTCGACGACACGGGCCGCGCGCGGACTCGCGGTCATCAAGCGGTCGAGCGCGCCATCAAGCGCGATCAGCTCGTCGGCGACATCATCGCTGAGCAGCGCCGATAGGTCGTCGAGCGGTTCGGGGACCCGACCCGAACCGCGCTTCTTGCGCTTGCGGCCACGCGCATGGTCGATCAGCACCCGACGCATCGTCTGCGCCGCGATCGCGAAGAAATGGCCACGATCCGCGGCCCCCAGCTCCTCGCGCTGCGTGAGGCGCAGATACGCCTCGTGCACGAGCGCCGTCGGGCCGAGCGTGTGCCCCGCATCCTCGCGCCGGAGCTGCGCCCGCGCCAGCGACCTCAACTCGTCATAGACGAGCGGGATCAGCCGGTCGAGCGCGTCGGCGTCGCCTTCACGGAGCCTGGCGAGTAGTTGGGTGACGGAGCCAGCGGCCATTCGCCCCTCCGGGGGTGGTTCCCCGGAAAATGGCACGGATCGGAAGCCGGAGGCAACAAGAATCTTCGGGTCTCGAGGCCGGGCCGCATTGCACCCGGAACGCGGCTCCGTGCATCTTGGTCCTCGATGGGACCGTCACGAATCGGCCGATGAACCCGCACCGTTGGCAGCGACTCGAGGCCGTCTTCTTCGGCGCGCTCGAAACACCGGCCGAGGAACGCCGCGCCTATCTCGACCGCGTGTGCGCGGATGACGCCGAGCTGCGCGCCGAGGTCGAGGCCGTGCTCGCGGCGCACGCGGTCGCTGGAGGACCGGACCCGGTCTGGCTGGCCGCCGTCACGATGGGTGCCGCGTCCGAATCCGCTGACGCGTTGATCGGCACGCGCATCGGCGCGCACCGACTGGACGAGCGCATCGGGCACGGAGGCATGGGCGTGGTCTACCGTGCCCACCGCGTCGACGAGCAGTACCAGCGCGAGGTCGCGATCAAGCTCGTGCGCTCAGGGCTCGATGCCGACGAGATGACGCGGCGGTTTCGCGTCGAGCGCCAGATTCTCGCCAATCTCCAGCATCCGAACATCGCGACGTTGCTCGAAGGCGGCATCACGGAGGACGGTCAGCCGTATCTCGTGATGCCTTACGTCCGTGGCGTGCCGATCACCACGTACGCGGAGACGCACGCGCTCACCGTACGTGACCGGCTCCGCCTCTTCCGCACGGTGTGCAACGCCGTGCAGTACGCCCACGCGAACCTGGTTGTGCATCGCGATCTCAAGCCGTCGAACATCCTCGTGACCGACGACGGCGACGTACGACTCCTCGACTTCGGCATCGCAAAGTTGCTCGCGCCCGAGACCGCCGGAGTGACCGCCGTGCTCACGACGGATGCGTTCTTGCTCACGCCCGAGCACGCCGCGCCCGAGCAGCTCCAACGAAGACCGGTCACCACCGCGACGGACGTCTACGCGCTCGGCGTACTCCTCTACGAGCTGCTGACCGGCGTGCGGCCGTTCCGCTCCGCCTCACAGGTCGACCTCTACCGCGCCATCTGCGAGCACGACCCGACACGGCCGAGCGCCATCTCGCCACAGCTCCCGGGCGACCTCGATCCCATCGTCCTGATGGCGCTGCGCAAGGATCCCACGCGGCGTTACGCCTCGGCGGGCCAGCTCGCCGAGGACGTGACCCGGTTCCTCGAGGGCCGGCCCGTGCTCGCGCGGCCCGACTCGATCCGCTACCGCGCGCGGCGGTTCATCGGCCGCAACCGCACCGCCGTCTCGCTCGCGGGCGCCGCCGCGCTGTCGCTCGTCGCCGGGCTGATCGGTACGGCGTCCCAGGC